>JBAUYV010000476.1:0-2425 GCA_049584975.1 Xanthobacteraceae bacterium
GCGGGGGGCGGAATGAGCAAGGCGTTAGAAACGGCGCTGGCGGCGGTTTCCGTGTCGTGGCGGCAACGCAAAGGCTCGGCCTTTGTGGAGGCCTACAGCCCCACGCTAAAGGCCTGGGCGATAGTCGCGGAAGGGAAGGACACGCCCGAATGGACGGGCAGGGATATCGCCGCGCTCGTCGTCAACGCCGTGAATGGAAACCAGCGAAACGAAGCGATCATAACGGAGCTGGTCGGCGCTCTCGAAACCTGCCTTGAGTGCGACGACGGCAAGCTTGATTTCTCGGCTGAACAAGAGGCGGAGGCCGCGCTGCACATGGCCGGAGAACGGCAAAAGACCGGCAAAGCAAAAAAGCCGCGTCTGCGGCAAGAGGACTCGCGTTAGGGATGGAAGCCCGAAGGGCGGAGACGCTTTTTCGCGGCTCCGTGCTGTGCACGACAGCCCGCCCGCGCGCCTTCGCGCGGGAACGCCCGTTCCGATACCCCTGCGTTACCCCGACACTGGCTTGGTGGGGGATTCTTTGGCATCGGCGGATGTCCTCGCCGCGTCGTCTGTGCGAAATCAGAGACCGGGCGACGGCGAAGTGACGCGCGAGGCGAACGGCGAAGCGGGCGCGAGGCCGGTCGAGCGAAAAATTCGCCGCCGGGCGCGTTCGGAGGTCGAAGACGTGCTACCATTTATTCTGCCTATGAAGGCCGAAGGCGCGAGCCCTACGGAAGACGCCTGCGGAATTGAAACGGCGCGCGGGGGGGGCAAATGGGCAGCAACTCAAATTGCCGACATACCTTCGTCGAACTGCATAGCGATGGGGGTACTATGCTCGCCGAACGGACTCAAGCCGAGGAAATCGCCCGCCTGGCGTGGCGCGCGCTCGCAACCATTGTGGCCGTGCTCGCTGTCGCTGTCACTGCTTATGCTCAGTCGCCGCCACCGGAGGGCCTCTTGTGGGACCTACTGAAGCAGCAGCATGTGCTCGGCACGTTTGGGAACTGGCTAGTAAGTGACGGCCAAGCTATAGTGAGTGCCGGCCAAATGAGTGCCGGCCAAACTTTTGGATCGAAATATTGCGCCGCTACCTCCCTTACGGTGGGCCAAGGAGGGCGGGTCTCTCTACGCATAGTGTTGGACTCTCCCACCTTGGTAGAATGGCGGATATTCCCCTCAGATACGATGCTTGGCCAAGGCCTCAATGAAATTGAGGCAAAGAAACTGCTGTTTGCGGATTTAATCTCGTCTGACGATGCAAGACGAGGCGCATCGACGACTGAGGCGACGGTATGGGTAGGCGCGCAGTCGCCCTTTCCTGTCCCTTTTAGCTTGATCAGAATTAAGCATTCCGAGTGGCTTGTTGAACTTGAGACTCTGGACGGGGTCGGGCGCGTTGCGAATTGGGTGCTTGATAAGCCTGAAATGCGAATAGCTTTTCCGAACACAGGCGTATCAGACGTGATCGTTTCGATGACAGGGTTCCCCGCTGCATTTTCAGCATTGAAGAACTGTGTTGGCTGATACTGCCATTGGGTTTGCCATCGGGGGCTACAACATGCTGAGAAGCACTGGGTTCTGGGCTACTTGCAGAGCGGCGGACGCGGCCCTCATCGATAAATCCAGTCAAGAAAGGACTTAACCGGGTGCATGACAACGCGACTGCGGATAGCTACGTCGGCTACGTGAAATGCCGCGAGTACAAGAAAGTAACATGCGACCGAACTTGCCAAGCTCGAACACGCAATAAGGAACTTTAATCTGTAGAACCGTTCAAGCTCGTCTACGTCTGCGAACCCTTCACCATGGACGTAAATCACGACGCACAAAAAGGCCGCGACCGTCCATAACGTCGATATTAACCCGGCGACTTTCTTTCGATTGATCTTGATCATTGTTGGGCTCCATTGGGGAAGGGGCTCGGGCGTCGCCGTTGGCCGGAGGGCTTTCGCCCGTGGCTATCGAGCCGCAAATGGAACTCGCCCAAAGCAGAGGAATCGAGTTAGGTATCCCCGAAACCCGGCGGCATGACTTTCCACTTTCCCCATCGCCCCGGTATCAAGCGTTGAATGGCAGTCTGCTCGGCATCTTCCGCTTCCGCTGCGGACACTCGACTTGTCGGCTGCTTTGCCTCGCGCTCCATGCCATCGACCATAGCCCGAAAGTGGGAGCCAAGTTTTTGGCCTTGTGTTGGATTGAAGTCCACGGTTGGATCGCGCAAAAAACCAAAACGGTGATAGATGCGCGTCGTGAGAAAACGATGATCGTTTGGCGGGTGGCGCGCAAACCTAAAAAGTCCCTGCTGCAATACCTCCTGCGGTAGCGCGGAAAAATGAGCGTCTAGCGCCTGCAAGTCTCGTTTTAGATCAGCACCCGTAACGAAAAGCTGATCGTCACGTAAGAATAATGGGACAGAACGACGGTGTAGCTTATCATTCGA
>JBAUYV010000477.1:0-2136 GCA_049584975.1 Xanthobacteraceae bacterium
TGCAATCTGGGCTGTCAGAGTATTGGAGAGTATTGGCGTGACCAGCTCCGGTCGAATGCGTCCAAGCCGCCTACGCCTGGTCACAGGACTCCCGCGGAGCGGGTTAGTCCAAAGGACGTTATGTTACACTAACAAAAAAGACTTCCAATCACGACTTGTCTCACCAGATTTCCTCCCAAGAAAAGTTAAGTTAGTTGTTGTGGCGCGACAATCCGGCGATGATCAGGAATGCATTTTGACGATCGCGGCGAAATGATGATTATCGCAGCACGGCGACAACGCAAGCGTCATTCCACAATTCCCGAACCAAATCCGCTGGCCCACCGGCGGCCCCTGTCTCGGCGTCGATGTTTGCCTGAATCTCCTGCCGTTGGCTTCCCCGCACGGGGCGGTATTCCTGACAAAAAAAGCCATCAAATGTGAGAATATCGACCATAAATATTCTCACATTTGATGGCCTTGCCTCCCCGCTTGAGCGTCAAGCCGAGCTGTCTCGCATAGGTGTCAACGCCGGCGCAAAATTGCATCGCTTTCCGGAGCAAAGATGTATCAATGATGCCGACGAGAATGCCCTCGAGTATGGGCTTGTCTCGAGGGCGTCAGGTTGGGGTCGGACGGTCCTTGGGGGTGTCGGCGTTGTTACGGCGCGAGCGGTGCTTGCTCTGATTGAGCCGGTAGCTGTCGCCGTTCATTTCCAAGATATGGACGTGGTGAGTGAGGCGATCGAGCAGCGCGCCGGTCAGACGCTCGGACCCGAACACGCTGGTCCATTCGTCGAACGGCAGATTCGATGTGACGATGGTTGAACCGCGCTCGTAGCGCTGGCTGAATATCTCGAAGAGCAGCTCGGCCCCGGTCTGCGAGAGAGGCACATATCCAAGTTCGTCGATGATCAGGAGCTTGTATCCGGCGAGCTGCCGCTGCAAACGAAGCAAACGCTTCTCATCGCGAGCCTCCAGCAGTTCATGAACAAGGGCCGCGGCCGTATAGAACCCGACCGATAGCCCTTTCTGGCAGGCCGCGATACTGACCTGGCACAGTCTTTGTGGCTTTGACGCCCTTCGCGTCTTTGCGCTTTAGAGCGACGGATCGCCGATCAATGCGATCGACGCGCGCCTTGATCGTCCGGCGGTCGGGAAGCGGCAAGCCTTTTTGTGCGCACCGCGCCCGCACCTGCTCGATCAGATACGTCATGGTCGGACGTTCGGGCTTCAGATAGATCTCGTGGATCGTCGAGGCGATCAGCTTCTCGCGCTTGGCGTCCAAGACCAATGTGTCTTTGCGGCGCCCCTTCGATCGCGGCTCGACCGACGACACTGTGCCCTTGGCTCGATAAGCCGTGATCAATCGATACATAGTTGATCGGCTGACACCCAATTCCTGCGCGGTTTCTTCGACGGCGCCGATCGTGAGTCTCTTGTCATCGTGCCGCTTCAGCAGGCCGCGGATTGCTTCCTCGCGCCGGCAGCCCTCGTCTCTGCGCCGACGCGCCTCGTCGTCTTCGGCAACGTCATCTTCGCCGCCCATCGTCGCCCGCCGAATCTACGAAAAGGTTGGAGCATCAAATTCTCAAATTAAATGGCTTCAGCAAGCCATATTGTCAAATTAAAATGGATATTCCCAAGCATCACGGCTCCGATTAAATGATTGATTGTATTCAAAGCGAATTCTCACGCCAAGAGGGTCTGATTGACTCTTGGTGCAAGCGACGCCGGGTGCGACGCTCCCGCTGATGCTGGCCGGCTGGCGCCTTGCGACGGTATGCGGCAGCAAGGGGCGATGAAAACATCGATTACATGGTCACCCGGGGCAGGCTTGAAGTCGTAGGCGTCGAACGGCGCGAGCGGGCGTGGACGGTCACGGTGGACAGCCGGCAGCCGACCTTCTGCCCGGGATGCGGCGCACAGTCCAAATCGCGCCACAGCACTTACTGGCGAACGCTCTGGGATCTATCCGCGCAAGGAGCGCCGGTCATTGTTAATGCCCGCCTCGGGCGCTGGAGGTGTCGAAACCAGCTGTGTGATCGGCGCATCTTCACCGAGCGCGTGCCGAGTCTTGCGGCGCCGTTCGCGCGCCGGACCGCCCGCCTGGCGGGAATCGTCCGGCTGCTTGGCCATAGCGCTGGCGGACGGCCCT
>JBAUYV010000478.1:0-8149 GCA_049584975.1 Xanthobacteraceae bacterium
CGCTGGAGAAGGAAGGTCTCGTCATATTTGACGATCCGGCGATCTGCGGCGGCTTTTGGACCGCCTGCGCGAACACCCGGCATCTGAGCTACGAAGAGGTCTCGGACTGGCAGTCGCGCTTCGCCGCTATCGGGGAAATGGAGCCGCGCTGGCAGGGCGTCACCGGGGTAACCCCGCGGCAGAGCGTGCAGCGCACCGCCGCCGAGTAGGGAAGTGCGGCGCGCCTTCCGCACCGTCATTGCGAGCCAACGGACCCGCGCGAAGTCGCGCGGTCCGATGACAAGCTCCGCGAAGCAATCCAGTATCTGATACGTTGGATTCTGGATTGCTTCGTCGCCCCGCTGGGGCTCCTCACAATGACACTCTAATGCAGGAGCTTTGAGTTGGCGGGCGCCGGAGTTTCCGGCTTGGCCGCGCCCGCAGGCTGGCTGCCTTCGCCTTTCTCATTTTGGGCCGTTTCGTCCATGGCCTTGATGAGGCTGTTGGGCCGCATGTCGGTCCAGTTCTTTTCTATGAATTCGAGGCAGGCGGCGCGGGTGTCCGACTTGTGAATGATGGTCCAGCCCTCCGGAACCGCGACGAAGGTCGGCCACAGGGAATGCTGGCCCTCCTCGTTGATCAGAACGTGATAGACGCCGTTCTCGTCTTCAAACAGATTGGTAGCCACGGTTTCACTCCTTGGACTTGTTGGACTTGGGTTTGGCAGTCGCGCGCTGCGGCTTGGTAAGTTCGGTGGCGAGCACGCTGCCGATTCTTGCAGCGGGCAGCGGCTCCATCATTGCCTCGTGGGCGCACTCGATCCACTGCGCTTTGATCTCGCCGTCCACATAGGGCCGCCACCCTTCGATGGGCGGTTCGAAGCCGCTTGCCGCAGCCACAAACAGCAACAGGTCGCCGTGAAAATGCTGCGGCTGGAACTTTTCCATAAGAGGCAAGCTCTTCTTCATGGCGTCCCTGATGGTGTCGTAATGGTGCTCCTCCAGCGCCGATACGATGTGTCCCTCGCGACGCAGGGCTTCCACGTCCTGCTTCATCACTTCGTTTCCCGCGCCGCCCGACTGTGTTTCGTTCTCGCGACCACCATCAAGGCCGTTCGACGAGTTGTTGCGCGCCGTCGGAAAGCTGTCAAGAAGAGCGAGCAGCGCGACGTCCTGATTAACAGACTGAAGTTTGGTCGCCATCGCATAGGCGACGAGACCGCCGAAGGACCAGCCGAGCAGATTGTACGGCCCCGCCGGTTGAATCGCGCGGATGAGGTCCAAATAGTGCGCGGCAATTTCTTCGATGCTGTCAGGGAATATGTCCTGCGCAATGAGCTTGTTCGATTGCAGCCCGTAGATCGGATAGCTCGACGGAATATGCCGGATGAGCCTTGAATAGCCCCAGCTGAATCCGCCGCCCGGATGGATGCAGAACAGCGGCGGCGCGCTGCCGTGAGGCCTGATGGGGAGCAGCGTCTCGAAATCGGAGCGCGGCGCGCTACCACCGGCGAGCTGCTTGGCCAAGGCTTCCACGCTCGGTGCTTCGAACAGCGTACGGATCGCAACCTCGGCGCCCAGGCTGGTGCGGATGCGGCTGATCAGCCGCGTCGCCAGCAGCGAATGACCGCCGAGATCGAAAAAATCGTCGTCGATGCCGACGCGCTCGACCCCCAGCACCTCGGCGAACAGCGAACACAGGCTCTCCTCCTGCGGCGTGCGCGGCGCCCGCATCACCGCCGGCGCGATATCGGGCGCCGGCAGCGCGCGACGATCGAGCTTGCCGTTCGGCGTCAGGGGCAAGCGCGGCAGCACCACAAACGCCGACGGCACCATGTAGTTGGGCAAGCTCTGCGCCAGATACGTGCGCAACCCGGCAACGTCGACGGCGTGGTCCGCGGCCGCGAGCAGATAGGCGACGAGCCGCTTCTGTTTGGGTACATCCTCGCGCGCCAGCACCACGGCCTGCGCGACGGCGGGATGCCGCACCAACGCCGCTTCGATCTCTCCGGGCTCGATGCGGAAGCCGCGCAACTTTATTTGCTGATCCGCCCGCCCAAGGAAGTCCAACTCTCCGTCGGCGCGTCGGCGCGCCAAGTCGCCGGTCCGGTACATGCGGCTGCCCGCGGGCCCGAATGGATTCGCCACGAACCGCTCCGCCGTCAGCGCGTGCCGGTTCAGATAGCCGCGGGCCAAACCCGCGCCCGCGATGTAGAGTTCGGCGGCGACCCCGGCCGGCACCGGCTGCAATGCGTCGTCCAACAGATAAACCTGGACGTTCCAGATCGGCCGCCCGATGGGCGCAGGCGAGGGCCACTGCGCCGTGTCCTGCGGAAAGTCGTAACCGGTCGCGGCGTGCGCTTCCGTAGGCCCGTAGTGATTGTGCAGTCTTCGATCTGGGCGCGAACGCAGGAACCTTTGCAGATTGTCGTTCACGGTCAGCGTTTCTCCACCCTGCGCGAAGTGGAGCAACGATGTGGCATCGTGGCCGCGCTCCGCGACAGCCTCGCACATGCCATCGATGATCAAATTGGGCGCGAACAGTTCATTGATGTTGTGGGCCGTCAGCCAGTTCAGGAGTTGCACAGGGTCGCGCCGCATGTCGTCGGTGGCAACAAACAACGTCTTGCCCGCGGTGAGCGCCGAAAAGATTTCCTGGACCGATACGTCAAAGGTAATGGCGGTCAATTGGGCTACGCCCGTTCCTGGCCTGCCAGGGACGGCGTCCTTGCTCCAGGAAACCAGATTGGCCATCGCCTCATGCGCCATGGCGACGCCCTTTGGCTTTCCGGTCGACCCCGAGGTGTAGGTGAGATAGACGGCGTTGCTCGGGAGCAGGTTGTTTGCCGGAGGCGTCGTTGGGTTTTGGCCAATGGCGGGCCACTCGGCATCGAGCTGGACCACGCGGATTGCGGGCACTCGATCGGGCAACGCCGCGTCAGTGACCAACACGGGTGCGCCGGCGTCTTCGAGCATGAAGGTCAGGCGCTCGGCCGGATGGTCCGGATCGAGAGGCAGATAGGCGCCGCCGGCCTTGAGAATGCCGAGCAGTGCGACCAGCATCTCCTGCGAGCGCTTGACGCACAGCCCCGCGATGATCTCCGGCCCGACGCCGAGACCGCGCAGATGATGCGCGAGCTGATTGGCGCGGGCATCGAGCTGCGCGTAAGTCAGCGTGTCGTCGCCGAATACCACCGCCGCCGCATCGGGCGTTCGCGCCACCTGCGCGGTAAACAAATCGGGCAAAGTGACGGACGGCACCGGATGCGCCGTGTCGTTCCATTCGCGCACGATGGCGTGGCGCTCCGCGGCGGAAAGAATGTCGAGGCTGCCGATCGGGCGATCCGGGCTCGCAACGGCCGCCTCGAGGAGGCGCAGCAGCCGGTCCGCCATGGTCTCGGCAGTGGCGCGATCGAACAGATCGGTTGCGTATTCGACTGCGCCCATGATGCCGGCGGGCGATCCGTCCGCGGCGCGCTGCTCGCCGAGCGCCAGAGCCAGGTCGAATTTGGCGGCGCCGGTCGAGATCGGCTCAAAGGCGGTCGTCAGTCCCGGCAGCGCAAAACTGACCGACGCATTGTTCAACATCACCAGCATGACCTGGAACAACGGATGGCGCGACAGCGAGCGTTCGGGTTTGAGCACCTCCACAAGCCGCTCGAATGGCAGGTCCTGATGCGCATAGGCCGCGAGGTTGTTGGATCGCACCCGGCCGATCAGTTCGCGCAGGCTCGGATTGCCCGAGGTGTCGGTGCGCAGGACCAAGGTGTTGACGAAGAAGCCAACGAGATCGTCGAGGGCCGCATCGGTGCGCCCGGCAAATGGGCTACCGATGGCAATGTCGGTGCCCGCGCCGAGCCGGGTCAGCAGCGCCGCAAGCGCCGCTTGCAGCACCATGAACACGCTCACCTGACTTTCGCGGCAGAGATTGAGCAGGGCGCGGTGCAGCTCGGCATTGATCTGCACCGGCACGTGACCGCCGCGATAGCTCGACACCGCGGGACGCGGTCGGTCGCTGGGCAGTTGAATCTCTGCCGGCAGCTCCCGGAGCGTTTCCGTCCAGAACGAAAGCTGCCTTGCGATGGCGCTGCTGGGATCGCTCTCCGATCCCAGTACCTGGTGCTGCCACAGCGTGTAGTCGGCATATTGCACCGGCAACGGCGCAAAGGACGGTGCCTTGCCTTCCACCCGGGCCCCATACGCTACCGCAACATCGCGCCACAGCGGCGCCAGCGACCAGCCGTCGCCCGCGATGTGGTGCGACAGCAAGAGCAACACATGCTCGCGCTCGCCGAGGCCGAACAGATGCGCGCGCAGCGGCGGCTCGGTGGCCAGGTCGAAGCCTCGCCGCGCGGCCGCGATGACGGCTTGCTGGAGGCTTGCCTCGGTCACATTAGCCGTCTGCAGGTGCACGCCAGCGAGTGATGCTTCGATAATGTGTTGCCGCGGTACTCCCGCTGTCTCAGGAAAAATTGTGCGCAGGCTTTCGTGGCGGGCGACGACGTCGCCCAGCGCCGCCTCGAGGGCGGCCTGATCGAGCGTGCCCGTGAGGCGCACGACCATGGGGATGTTATAGGTAGCGCTCGGTCCCTCTAGGCGATACAGAAACCATAATCGGCGCTGCGCAAACGACAACGGTATTTCCGCTGGCCGCGCTGTGCGCACCAGTGCCGGACGCGCCGTCTCCGCCTCGTGCAGCCGCTGCGTTAGAGCTTCCACGGTTGGCGCCTCGAACAGCGCGCGGATGGAGAGTTCGACATCCAGGCTGGCGCGGATGCGGCTGATGAGCCGCGTCGCCAGCAGCGAATGGCCGCCGAGTTCGAAGAAGTTGTCGTCGATGCCGACGTGCTGCAGCCCAAGCACCTCGGCGAACAGCGAGCAGAGAATCTCTTCCTCCGGTGTGCGCGGGGCGCGCATCACCGCAGGCGTAATATCCGGCGCAGCTAGTGCGCGGCGATCGAGCTTGCCGTTCGGCGTCAGCGGCAAGCGCGGCAGAACGACGAATGCGGACGGCACCATGTAGTTCGGCAAACTCCGTCCCAGATGCGTGCGCAATTCGGCAACGTCGACGGTGTGGTCCGCGGCCGCAACCACATAGGCGACGAGCCGCTTCTGTTTGGGCATATCCTCGCGCGCGATCACCGCCGCCTGCGCCACCGACGGATGTCCGCCCAGCGCCGCCTCGATCTCGCCGGGCTCGATGCGAAAGCCGCGCAGCTTGATTTGCTGGTCCGCTCGCCCGAGGAAGTCCAACACCCCATCGGCGCGCCAGCGCGCCAAGTCGCCGGTTCGGTACATGCGGCCGCCGGCGGGCCCGAAGGGGTTCGCGACAAATCGCTCGGAGGTCAGCCCGCGCCGCCCCAGATAGCCGCGCGCCAAGCCATCGCCCGAGATGTAAAGCTCTCCCACCGTCCCCGGCGGTACGAGTTCAAGTTCGGCGTCGAGCACGTAGACCTGGGTATTCCAGATTGGCCGGCCGATGGGCGCCACGGACGGCCAATCCGCGGTGTCCTGCGGGAAATTGTAACCGGTAACTGCGTGTGTTTCCGTGGGCCCGTAGTGATTGTGCAGCCGCCGATCGGGCCGGGCGTTGAAGAATCGCTTCAGATTTTCATTGAGGGTCAGCGCTTCTCCGGCTTGCGCGATATGGAGCAGAGAGGCCGGATCATCGCTCTTCTCACTGATCGCCTCGCACATGCCATCGATGATCAGATTGGGTGCAAATAGTTCATTGATCTTATGTGCAGCCAGCCAGTTCGAGAGGGCCGCCGGATCGCGCCGCATGTCGTCCGAAGCAACAAATAAGGTCTTGCCGGTGCTCAGCGCAGAGAAAATCTCTTGGGCCGAAACATCGAAGGTAATGGGGGTGAGCTGGGCAATTGCCGTCCCCGGTGCGCCCGCAATCGTGTCCGTGCTCCAAGAAATGAGATTGGCCAATGCCCCGTGGGCCATCGCCACGCCTTTCGGCGCTCCGGTCGATCCCGAGGTGTAGATGACGTAGGCGGTGTTGGCGGGATGCAGGGCAGTGCGCGGGGCTGTCACGGGCTGGCGAGCGATTGCCGGCCAATCGGCGTCCAGCCGCACGATGCGGATGGCTGCCGGCAGTTGATTACGGAACGCTGAGTTGGCGACCAGCACAGGAGCGCCGGCGTCTTCGAGGATGAAGGCAAGACGTTCAGCCGGAGGGTCCGGGTCGAGCGGCAGGTAGGCGCCGCCGGCTTTGAGGATGCCGAGGAGCCCCACGATCATCTCCAGCGAGCGCTCGACGCACAATCCGACGACCACGTCGGGACCGATGCCGAGATTTCGCAGGTGACGGGCCAGCTGATTGGCGCGGGCATTGAGCTGCGCGTAGGTCAGCGCCTCGTCTTCGAACACCACGGCTGCCGCGCCGGGGGTTCGCGCTGCTTGCGCAGCAAACAATTCGGGCAAGGTCGCGGACGGAATGGCACGCGCCGTATCGTTCCATACGCGCAGAATAGTGTGGCGCTCCGTGGCCGACAGAATGTCGAGGCTGCCAATCGGCTGTTCGGGCCTCGCGACGGCAGCAGCCAGCAGCCGAATGAGCCGCTGCGCCAGTGTTTCAACGGTTTCCCGATCAAACAAATCCGTGGCGTACTCGATAATTCCCTCGAGGCCGGCGGCCGATCCACCGGCATCGCGCCGCTCGCTCAGGCTGATGAACAGATCAAACTTGGCGCTGCCGGTGGCCGCGGATTCGAAGACCGTCGAAAGTCCCGGCAGCTCGACACCCGCGGGTGCGTTGTTCTGCAGCGCGAGCATGACCTGGAACAGCGGATGCCGCGACAACGAGCGTTCAGGTTTGAGCACTTCCACAAGCCGCTCGAACGGCAGGTCCTGATGCGCGTAGGCCGCAAGGTTGTTGGATCGCACCCGCCCGATCAGTTCGCGCAGGCTCGGATTGCCCGACGTATCGGTGCGCAGCACCAAGGTATTGACGAAGAAGCCGACCAGATCGTCGAGTGCCGCATCGGTCCGCCCAGCGATCGGACTGCCGATCGGGATATCGGTGCCTGCCCCAAGCCGGCTCAGTAGTGCCGAGAGTGCGGCCTGCAACACCATGAACAGGCTTGCTTGGCTGTCGCGGGAGAGCGTCAGCAGTGAACGGTGCAGCTCGGCATCGATGCGTAGCGGCACATGGCCGCCCCGATAGCTGGTGACAGCAGGACGTGGCCGGTCGGTCGGCAGTTGAATCTCTGCCGGCAGGTCCTGCAGCGTTTCCGTCCAGAACGAAAGCTGCCGTGCAATGGCGCTGTTGGGATCGCTCTCCGCGCCCAGCACCTGGTGTTGCCACAGGGTGTAGTCGGCATATTGCACCGGCAACGGCGCAAACGAGGGCGACCTGCCCGCAAGCCGCGCCCCATACGCTACCGCAACGTCACGCCACAGCGGCGCCAGCGACCAGCCGTCCCCCGCAATGTGGTGCAGCAGCAGAAGCAACACATGCTCGCGCTCGCCAAGCACAAACAGCTGCGCGCGCAGCGGCGGCTCGCTGGCCAGGTCGAAGCCTTGGCGGGCCGCGGTGATGACGGCTTCCTGGAGAGTGGCCTCGGTGACATTCGTCTTCTGCAGATGCACGCCGGCAAGGGGCGCCGCGATGATGTGCTGCCGCGGTATTCCCGACGTCTCAGGGAAAATGGTGCGCAGGCTCTCGTGGCGTGCGACGACGTCGCCCAGCGCCGCCTCCAGCGCCGCTCGATCAAGCGCACCGGTGAGGCGCATGACCATGGGGATGTTGTAGGTGGCGCTCGGCCCTTCCAGGCGATGCAGGAACCACAGCCGGCGCTGGGCAAACGACAGCGGTATTTCCTCGGGCCGCACCGTGCGCACCAGCGCCGGGCGCGCCGCCTCGGCCTCATGCAGTCGTTGCGCCAGAGCTTCCACGGTCGGCGCCTCGAACAGCGCGCGGATGGAGAGTTCGACATCCAGGCTGGCGCGGATGCGGCTGATCAACCGCGTGGCCAACAGCGAGTGACCGCCCAAGGCGAAGAAGTTGTCATCGATGCCGACGCGTTGGAGTCCGAGCACCTCGGCGAACAGCGAGCAGAGGATCTCCTCCTGCGGGGTGCGCGGGGCGCGCATCACCGCAGGGGTGATGTCCGGCGCCGGCAGTGCGCGGCGATCGAGCTTGCCGTTCGGCGTCAGCGGCA
>JBAUYV010000479.1:0-2242 GCA_049584975.1 Xanthobacteraceae bacterium
CGCTGGAGAAGGAAGGTCTCGTCATATTTGACGATCCGGCGATCTGCGGCGGCTTTTGGACCGCCTGCGCGAACACCCGGCATCTGAGCTACGAAGAGGTCTCGGACTGGCAGTCGCGCTTCGCCGCCATCGGGGAAATGGAGCCGCGCTGGCAGGGCGTCACCGGGGTAACCCCGCGGCAGAGTGTGCAGCGCACGGCCGCCGAGTAGGGAAGTCCAGCGCGCTTTCCGCTTTCCTGATCACATTAATTAGTCGTCCGTGAAAAATTCCGTCCCTGAACTTGAAAAAGAAACGTGCCGCCGGTTGGCGCGCAATGTCGAGATTCGGTCGCGATTGGATGTAGAGCGGACATCGCGCGGAATCCTGGATGTGCAGCGTTTGACCCAGCCTGTGTGAAAACGTGACGCTTTATTTGATTCTCGCGTTATGATTCCTTCGCGATTTGCGGAGGTGTGGGATGAAGCGCTTTGTTAAGGGGGTGGATCGCGGGCAGAGCACGCTGTTTCCGGAATGCCTAGGAGACTGGATCGGCGAGGACAATGCGGTTCGGGTGATTGACGTATTTGTTGAGGAACTCGACCTAGCCGAGCTTGGATTTGACGGGGTCGATCCCGAGGCAACCGGTCGGCCGTCCTACCATCCTTCGGTCCTGCTGAAGCTCTATATCTACGGCTATCTCAATCGGGTTCAGTCCAGCCGACGGCTTGAGCGTGAGGCTGGGCACAATGTTGAGGTGATGTGGCTGACGGGCCGGCTGGTTCCCGATCACAAGACGATTGCCGACTTCCGCAAGGACAACGGCACTGCAATCCGCAAGGTTTGCGCACGCTTCATCGCGCTGTGCCGTACGATTGGCCTGCTCACGCAACCCAGCGTCGCGATCGACGGCAGCAAGTTCAAGGCGGTGAACAACCGCGACAGGAACTTCACGCGCGCGAAGGCGCAGATCGAGGAAAGCGTCGCGCGCTATCTTCAGCAGCTCGACACTACCGACCGGCAGGAACCGTCCGAGGTGCTCAAAACCAAGACGAGCCGCCTGAAAGAGAAGATCGAGAAGCTGAAGGAGCAGATGTGGCGTCTCGAGATTATAAAGGTGGAGATGCTCGCCACACCGGACCAGCAGATCTCGCTGACCGATCCCGATGCCCGCTCGATGGCAACCAGCGGACGCGGCTCCGGCGTCGTGGGCTACAACGTCCAGATTGCCGTCGAGGCCGAGCATCATCTGATCGTGACGCATGAGGTGACCAACGACGGAACTGACAGATCCCAGCTCTCCCGTGTGGCCAAGGAGACGAAAGCGACGCTCGACGGTGGACGAGCTCGATGTCGTCGCCGACCGCGGTTACTTCAACGGCGAAGAAATCCTGGCGTGCGAGGAAGCTGGCATCACGGTCACACTGCCAAAGCCGATGACCTCGAACTCAAAGGCGGAAGGGCGCTTCGGTAAGCAGGACTTCCGCTATGTGGCTGAGGACGATGTTTACGTTTGTCCTGCCGGCGAACGGCTCGCCTACTACTACACGACCGAGGACAAAGGATTGGTCGTGCACCGCTACGTGACCAACGCCTGCCGGCACTGCGCCATCAAGCACAGCTGCACCAAGGGCAAGGAGCGACGGATCTCACGATGGGAGCATGAGCACATCATCGATGCGGTGCAGCGCCGGCTCGATGAGCATCCGGAGAAGATGCGTCAGCGGCGCGAGACGGTCGAGCATCCCTTCGGCACGATCAAGGCCCGGATGGGAGCAACCCACTTCCTGATGAAGACGCTGCCACGGGTAGCCAGCGAGATGGCGCTGCACGTACTCGCCTACAATCTCACCCGCGTCATGAATATTATGGGCATCCAGCCTCTCATCGAGGCGATGAGGGCATAGTTCGCCGCCAATCTGCGCCCTCCCGCTGTTGTTGGAACTGCCCCGGACGGCCGAAATCCAATCAGAAGCGCTTCCGGACAAAAAGATCGCCAAACTCAGCCAAATTAACGCGCGCGCCTACCTCGCCGAGATCGCCTGCCGTCCAAGCTTCCGCCGAAAAGTTCTCACACAACCAAGACCCAAATGCGACAGTCCGCTACGCCGCGCGGCAGGTCAGGCGTTCAGAGCCGCAAGGCCCTGGGAGCGCCCGGGGTGAATGGTGATAAACGGCGCCAAGCCGGCGGCGTCGAGGACCTCTCGCACCTGCTCGTTGACACCGCATAGCGCGAAGACGACGCCTGAGGCTTTGGCCTCTTTCA
>JBAUYV010000480.1:0-1549 GCA_049584975.1 Xanthobacteraceae bacterium
GCGGCGAAGCGCGACTGCCAGTCCGAGACCTCTTCGTAGCTCAGATGCCGGGTGTTCGCGCAGGCGGTCCAAAAGCCGCCGCAGATCGCCGGATCGTCAAATATGACGAGACCTTCCTTCTCCAGCGCGCGCGTTTGTGATGTCCCCGGCAACGGCCGGATGGCGAACGGCGAGACGCGGAAACGCAGCGCCGGGTTTTCCGACTTCAAGAGCCGCCAGAGGTCGTGGAGAGAATCTTCAAGCCGCGCGAAATCGTCATGACGGTCGTTCGGCATGCCGACGATGACCCCATAGGTGATATCCGGCACTCCGGCCCGCACGATGGCGCGCATCAGCGCGATGTGCTGCTCCCACGGCAGGAGCTTGTCGTAGGCCTGATCGCCGAACACCGGACGTTCGCCCGGGATGTAGGCGTTGTAACAACCGCGGTGGCCGTCCCATCCCCACAATGCCTGGCAGAGCGCCTCGTCAGGCCGCGGGTCACCACCGGGCATGCCGCGGCCCAGCGTGGCTTTCTTGATCTCAAGGCCGTTGCCCCACAGCACGGCCAGGTCGAGATCGCGGATGCCTTGCATGATGTCGATGACCTGTGCGCGGCCTTCTTCCCAAAGCACTCGCCCAAGGAATTGGTCCGACGGACAGATCACGGAGTGAGCGCCGGCCTCTTTCTGGCGCGCGAACCAGCGCAGCGCCGTCATCGGCGACATATCCTTGTAACCGAGCTTATAGGTCGGGGTCTGACAGAAATCGCACTTGCGATCGCAGCCGATATCGACGATTGCCGACCCGATGGGCAGAAGGTTGTCGGGAACGTCCCCTTCCCAATATTGCGTGCCGAGACAGTCAGCCGCCACGTCGACGTCCGGCAGCGGCCAATCTTCAGGGCTGAGGGCAGGCCCGCGGCGGCCGAGCAGCCGCCCGTCCGCCGCGATGGTCATCTGCTTCCCGGCTTCGCCCGGCGGCAGACCCATCGTGTAGTTGATGGCGGCGCCGTTGATCGCGCCGGACTTGTCAACAATCACCGCCGTGGCGCCCGCCTCGACATAGACGCTCGGGACGGCGAGCGCGTCGGAGCCGCCGACGATGACGCGGGCGCCGTGAGATTTCAGATAACGGATGAAGTCGCAGGCGATCTCACGTTCCTGCATGTAGTTGATGGTGAAGCCCCAGAGATCGAAAGCATCGGCCGGATACTCTTCGATGCTGTTGCCGACAAAGATCTTCCGCAGCGACAGGTCGCGCCACGAAACCTCGCCGAACGTGTGCTCGGTGCTGCTCGACTTGAGGTTGACGAGCGCGGCGTCGAATCCCAGCGCACGCAGCTGCGCCAGGAGTATCTGCTTGCTCACCAGCGGCTCGTGATGGCGGAACGCCGTCCAATTCCGGCCGTGCTGGTCGCACAGCTTTATGGCCGGCAATTCAACGAGCCCTATGCGCATCTTTCACCCTAGGGAAAGCGCCAACTCTGAATTTCGCTGAAGCCAACGTTCAGCGAGAAAACCGGCAAAAACCTTACCGTCGCCTGTCACAAACGACAAGAGGTCACGGG
>JBAUYV010000481.1:0-11661 GCA_049584975.1 Xanthobacteraceae bacterium
GCGTTGACTTGGGCGGCGATGTTGTCGATCCGCTTGATATCCTCGCGCGAAGGCAATGGATTCGGCGTGTTAGGTACAGGAAAACTGGCAAATTCGCCGTTGTTGGTAAGCGGCGTGATTGTTCCGATATCGGGAGACGATTGGGAGACAGTGGCGAGCCGATCGATGAAATCGGGCGGAACGATTGTATCGGAGTTTAGGATGATGACGTCGCCATCTTCAACGTGCTCAAGGGCGCGATTGACACTGCCAACGAATCCGAGGTTGTGCGGGTTTATCAGAACTTTGACGTCGCTATCCACCGCAAGCTCGTGGAGGAGTTGGGCAATCTGAGGCTCCGGGGTTGCATCGTTAACCACGATCGCGCGGTGATGGGGCGGGTTTAACGCGTCGCGCAGGCCTTCCAGGCAACGCGTTGTCGCTTCGTAGCCGCCGTAGACCGGAACGATGACGGTTATCGGCTGACTGCCGGCTCTTGCTGGATGCCGCCGCCGATAGGCGCCACTCGTTGGTTTGGCAGCATTACTCGGCGCACGTGTTGTATGGAATACGTCGCTTTCCACGGACAGGAGAATTGATTGGGGCTTTGATGACTTGGGCCGCCGCATGGAGAAGCTGACGGCGCGTCCATGCCCTGCGAGAGGATGGAGGGCATCCGGCTTGAATTTCGCGCTGACAACCTGAATGTCGTCGGTAATCAAAATCTCAAGGTCGGCCTTGTCGTCCCAGAGAGCCCACCCCTCGACTGCATCGTCGCGGACCGTGACGTTCGCGAACTTTTGGTGTCCATGCTCTTGTAAGACTTGTATGGCCTTAGAGAGGAGAGAAAGATCGCGGTCATGTTCGATAAGGGCGAGTGCGGCCCTAATCTGCTGGCTGCCGTTCGCCCATGCCAGCATTCTCCGATTGGCCGCAATGTTGTCTGGCGCAATCTCCAACGCTTTTGCGATATCGGCGATTGCGTCAGCCCTGGCGCCCATTTGGTAGGATGCTTCTCCGCGCAGGACGTAACAGTGAGCTTCCGGAACAGGAAGGATGCGGCATCGTCGATCGGCTAGCTTGAATGCCGGAGCGATATTGGCGCCCGCCAGCGCCATGGCGGCGAGCAGCTCCAGAGACTCGTAATGCGGCTCATCAAATATCGTACGGTCGACCGCCATCGTCATCGGCCCGAATTAATGCGTTTCGTTGACGCCGTTGGGTTGCTTGCACGAACGGATGGCGGATGGTCCCTCGATACCTCGCGGGAGTGACGATCAGGCAATCGCGGACTGATTGGACTTTGGGCGGCTACGGAAGACGCGGACGCGGTCGGCCGATACTTCATGTCTGCTTGCGGGCGCCCTGGTTTCAAGCTCCTCAGCTGCTTCAACCCTCTTCAAACTTAATCGCAGGCCTACCAAGGGTTCGCGGCCGGTTGGGCCGGAGGCAACGACCCTATTGCTAATGATGCGCGTGGCAGGCGATCCCAGGAAGATTGCTTCAACGCAGAATTGAAAGTGTGCCGCCGCCAGTCCGGTAAGCTCCAGCATGAGGCCGACGATGGGCATTGCGCGGCCCCGCGTGCCGGCAAATGATCCGAGTTCCGTGGTTTGGCCGGAAACCGGCATAGGCCTCGCCGTCTTGACCGCGTAACGGATCTGCAGATCTGAAGGCTTCTCCGCCCAATCGACGGCTATTCCCTCGATCCGCATGGGCGACGATGGACCCCCCAACCACTCGTCAGCCTTCACGGTCACGTCTCCCAGGCCGGTGAGGTGACCGAGGAGGCGTAAGTCGCCGAAGTCAGACGAGGCTTGGTTCGTCGGCGGGGTTGCCGCTTGGCCTTGGCTTATGGGCTCTATTCTGACCGTCGCGGCAGTCGAACCGCCTTCCTCCATGGGAATGACCTGGACGGCGAGCTTTCCCGCCGCTGTCGCGCGAACCACCAGGCAGGTGTCCGGTTCCCACAGAATGGGCTCGTTGTGGTCCGGATACAGAATGAAGCTTATGTCCTTCTTCGAGGAAGGATCGGCGGAGAGTTTAACGTGAGGCGGCTGCTCTTGGTCTTCCGCCGCTGCATAACGAACGAGGAAAAGGCCGCGATCGACGCTAACGGTCCTCAGCTGATGGGTGCGTTCCATGTTATACGCTCAAGTCGCTTTGCGTTCGCCGCGATGAAATATGGACCTCAATGAGGCATCCCCGCCGCACTCAATGCCGACGCCGGCGCATGGGAAGATGGCACTCGAGTATCTAAAAAGCATGATTGTCGTCCGTTAGACTAAGTATAAAAATTTCATCACAGCTAAATACTTTTGCTACGGGCTGAACCGAAAGGGCAATTCTCGCGCAGATGAACAACGCGGGAAAGAACGTTTGGCAGCCGCAACTCAAGACTCCCCGACGAATTGAATTGCAGCCTAATTATTAGAATTGTTGGCGTTGAAGCCTGCGAAATGCAGGCCGGCTGCAGTCGATGTCGGATCGGCTGCATTGTTTGCTTCAACGTCATAATGATCGCGCGAACAACGCGCTGCGCAGGTCGCGACAATTTGCGGACAATTCTTCGCGTGGAAGATCGGCTTAAGTTGGAGAAACAATCAATTCAATTTTAGAAGCGGGACTAAGCACCGCGTTCAGTACCGATCGCATTTAGCTGATGCAGCAATTGACGCAACAGCGGGCCGCCAAATAGGTTTGCGCACGTCGAGAGCACGGGAGCACTTCAGCTATGGCGACATACGATCTGCACCGATCGGAGCTGAACAGTCTATTAGCTTCGGACCATATCGACCCTTCAGTCAGAAAAGCGATCATCGATTATCTGCAAGATGACGGACTGCTGGGATCAAGCCACAGCACAGTCTCTGTGCAAGAGGGTACTCATCCCTCCGACGGCACACAGGTTCTGCTTGTCGATACGCCCAATGCCACCGTCAACACCTCGAGCGATCCGAATCTCAAGGCGATTGTGGACGTCAGCAGCGGCGAGCTGAAAGTAACCGGAGGCGACAATGTGATTGTCGCCACGGGCCCTCACGTCAACCTCGTTGACCTCAGCGGTTCCAGCGGCAACGTCGTGGTCGATGCCGAGGGCAGCGACCCGTCCCAGCATGGTGGTAATCCATTCGGCGATGGCGGTAACTTCAGCACGATGTGGGGTAGCCACGGCGGCGATGGGTGGTCCAACGGAAGAGATGACGACCGGGGACGCCACGACGACGGATGGGGCCATGGCGGTAACTTTGAAACTATGGGTGCGGGCGGCCACGACGGGCGGCTTGGCGGCGGTGGCGGGCCGTTCGGTGGTGGCGGGCCGTTTGGCAGCGACCCGACCTGGGGCGATCACGGGCATTACACCACACTTCCGGGCAGCCACGGCGACGACAGAGGCCATCACGACAGGCACGATATGAGTGGCGGCTACGGCGACGATAGAGGTCATCACGACATGCATGGCGGGCGCGGTGGCTATGATGGAGGCCAACACGAGATGGGTGGCGGCACGACGACAATGATCGCCGGTACCGGAAACGAGACCATGATCGGCGGTAACGGCAATTACCTATTCGAGGTAGGCCCGCACGGCGGCAATGACGACATCATCGGCGGCAAGGGCAATAACACTGTCGTGTTCGACGATAACGCCAGCGATGTAAGGATGGCGACTAATCATGGTGTGACGACTGTTACATTCGGCGACACGCATGAGACCGTCAAACTCACCGACATCCAAAACATCGTGTTCACCGACCACGGAAAATAAACAAGATATCGTGGTTGGGGTCTCACGCCTCTGAGAACTGCTCGAACCAGCCAGCGTCGTAATCCGCTGGCTGGTTCGAACTTGCGGAAAAGTCGCATCAATTGGCTCGTTGAAGCTTGGACTTTTTTTATCTTGCTGTGATTAGCTCGCACAGCGGTAAACGCGATCGCCTGGCGACTTCTTCGAACACGCCAGGGTTGGCGCCCGAGAGCAGCAATGACGGCAATAGCGAAGATCGACGTGAAAAATCCCGCCTCTTCTCCGCCGCAAGGAGCAGGTGACCGCTCCGCGTTGGATTGCTTGGTCATTGTTGCCCGGCACAGCGGCGTTCATCTCTCGGTGCCGCAGCTTGTTCACGACAATCTCTTGACTGACGAGACGGTCACGGTCCCTCAACTTCTGCGGTGCGCGCGCTCGGCTGGCCTGAAGGCCAAAGTCGCCCATCTGCGTAAAAACGAGTTGATCCACCTAAAAAAAGCTCTGCCCGCGATCGTGACGCTAAAAAACGGTTCCAACATGGTGCTGTTGCGTCTCGATGGCGGGTTGGAGGATGCGCGCGTTATTCTTCAGGATCCGAACGCAGATCCTGAGGCGCTCCTTGTTATTGATCCGATCCGATTTGAGGAGGTTTGGAGCGGAGATGCAATTCTCGTCAAGCGCAACTATGAGATTTCCGACGAAAACCAACCTTTTAGTATCGGACTCGTCGCCGCCTTTATTTTTCGCGAGCGGTGGGTCGTGCGCGATGTCGCCATCAGCGCTGTGGTCTTAAGCTTCCTGGCGCTGTCGCCGATCATGTTTTGGCGCCTGCTGTCCGACAGGGTGATTTACTACAAGGCCTACAATACGTTCTTTGTCGTCTGTCTCGCCATGCTGGTGCTGGTGATATTTGAAGCTGTTTTCGCCTACGTGCGTCAGTTTCTCATCGTCCATTTGACGACGCGAATAGACGTCAAGCTCGCGACCTATATGTTCGAGAAGGTTTTGAACCTGCCAATGGAGTTCTTCGAACGAACTCAAACGGGGACTATCAGTTATGACATGAACCAGATGTGGAAGATTCGTCTCTTCCTCATGGGGCAGATTTTTGGGACCGTACTGGATTCGACTACATTGATCGTTTTTCTGCCAATCATGTTCTTCTTCAGTCCGATCATGACACTGATCGTGCTGGCATCGTGCGGCCTAATGGCGGCTTGGATTATTGCAATGCTGCCGGCTTACCGACGCAAGTCTCAGGCCGTCGAAGCCGCAGAATCCGAGCGCGGCGCTCTGCTCGTACAAACGATCTACGGCATCCGGACGGTCAAGTCCCTGGCGCTCGACGCGCGCCAGCGGCACCACTGGGACGTGCTGACCGCGCGTGTCGCCAAATTGCGTTTTGCCGAAGGCATGCTGGGCAATCTCATTCAAGCGTGCGTGAGGCCGTTGGAGCGCTTCGCCGTCAGCGGGTCGTATGCGGTCGGCGTCTATTTTGCTCTCAGCAGCAACGACCCAGTCTATGTCGGTGCTCTTTTCGCGTTCCTCATGCTGTCCCAGAGGGTCTCCGGGCCGTTGCTGCAGATGGCCAAGCTGATCAACCAGTATGATGAGGCGCGTATCGCGGTTGCCGTCGTCGCAAAGCTTGTCAACCAGCCCCCGGAAGAAGGACGTTCCGGCAATGGCGTGCGCCGACCCATTGAAGGTCACATTGAATTCTTAAAGGTCACCTTCAAGTACCCCGGTGCAGCGGGCCCGGCCCTGGACGGCGTTTCGTTCGACATCCCGAGGGGAACGACCTTGGGCATCATGGGGCGAAGCGGCTCAGGAAAAACCACCGTCACACGGCTGCTGCAGCGCCTTCATTCCGAATACTCGGGAATGATAAAAATCGATGGCATCGATGTGCGTGAATATGATGTCGACCACCTGCGCCGGAGCCTCGGTGTAGTCCTGCAGGATAATTTCCTCTTCAGCGGTACGATCCGCGAGAACATCACGGCCGGAAAGATCGACGCGACATTCGACGAAATCGTCCGCGCCGCGCGGCTAGCCGGCGCAGAGGAGTTCATCGAAAGGCTCCCGCGGGGCTATGAAACCTACGTCTATGAGGGGTCGCCGAACCTGTCCGGCGGACAGCGGCAACGGCTGGCGATCGCGCGTGCCCTCATCGTTGATCCAAAGATTCTGATCCTCGACGAAGCGACGAGCGCGCTGGACGCCGACAGCGAGGCGATCGTCAACGCAAATATCTCGCGCATCGCCCACGGGCGCACGCTGATTATCATCTCGCATCGCCTGTCATCCCTGGTGTCGGCGGATGCAATCCTTGTCCTCGAACAAGGCGTCGTAATGGACGTAGGGCGGCACGAAGAGTTGCTTGAGCGATGCGACATTTACGGCTCTCTTTGGCACCAACAGACCATTCACGTGACCCAGCCGACAGGCAGGCAGATTAAACCCCAGCTAGGGTCCGCAGTCCGTGTCTCCTAATAAACCATCAGCGCTCGGTACCGTCCGTGAGTTCCAATCGGAAGTGGACGCCATAGGCGAGGCGGTCGAGCCGCCGTGGGCGCGGATTACCGTATTTGTGCTCACTGGCCTTTTTGTGAGCGTTATCGCCCTCATGTTCCTGACCAAGATTGACCGCGTGGTAACCAGCATGGCGGGCAAGCTGGTCTCCATGCAGCGTATCAATGTCTTTCAGGCGCTTGATCCGTCCATCATAAAAACTATCGACGTTCACGAGGGTGACGAAGTCGAGCAAGGGCAACTTCTGGCGACGCTGGACCCGACATTTGCCGCCGCTGACGTCAAGCAGCTCAGGCTGCAAGTTGCCGGTTTGCAGGCGCAAATTGAACGCGATGAAGCGCAACTGAACGATCGTCCGTTTGTTTTTCCGGAATCGGCCGATTCGGAAATTCGGCAAACTGCGTCCATGCAAAGGGAGTATTACAATCAACAAACCGCGCAATATAAGGCGCAACTTGCCAGCTATAACGCGAAAATCAACCAAACCCAGGCGACCATCCTGAAGTATCAGACGGACGCTTCTCGATATCAGCAGCGCGAGCAAATCGCGCAGCAGATCGAGAACATGCATAACATGCTGGTCGCGCAACACGCGGGATCTCTGCTCAACGCGCTCACCTCCGAAGACCAGCGTCTTGAGGTTCTGCGAACCCTTGAGTTTGACCACAACAGCTTGATCGAATCGCAGCACACCCTGGCGTCTATCACAGCCGATAGAGACGCATTTATCCAACAGTGGTCCACCCAATTGAGCCAAGACCTGGCCACGGCACAGGGCAATCTCGATACCGCCCAAGCCTCGCTCGAGAAGGCCACTCGGCACCACGAGCTCGTTCGGTTGACGGCTATGGAGCGGTCGGTGGTGTTGACCGTGGCGGCGTTGTCGGTCGGTTCGGTCCTGAAAGAGGGCGACACTCTCTTTACATTGATGCCCGATGATTCAATCGTAGAAGCGGAAATCCACATCTCTCCACGAGATGTGGGCTTCATCCGGCCGGGCGACCGTTGCGTCCTCAAAATCGACTCATTCAACTATATGGAACACGGCACGGCTGAGGGAAAAATACGCTGGATCAGCGACAACGCCTTTACGTACGATGACAACAATCAGCCGGTGGATGCCTATTATAAGGCTCGCTGCACCATCGATGCGATGCACTTTGTACACGTGCCACCCAAGTTCAGGTTGATTCCAGGCATGACCCTCGAAGCAGACGTGAATGTCGGAACGCGCTCGGTAGCCATGTACCTGCTGGGCGGCTTGTTGCGCGGCTTCGGCGAATCAATGCGAGAACCTTGAGACCTTTGGCTTGTAGGTCTTGAACAGCGGCGGCGAGCAAAAGGAATGACTGCTGGCATGCGAACTGGTCAAATAGGGTCACTTCTAAAGTCGGCGGGCAGTATGAGGCCGCCACTGCCAAAATTTGCCGCGCGGGCTCTAGGGCGAGTGTGGCCGTCCCTCAATCATAATCGGGCGAAGGGTACGCTTACCGCCGCAGACTGGTGCCGGCGCGGCACGACCGCGCACGAAAAAGCGCAATACTTGAGGGCGCTGGCAGCGTGGAAGCGGGCAGCCCAAATGGGCGACGGCGAGGCTCCATATCAAATAGGGCTACTTTACGCTCGCGGCGAAGGCGTTATCCGCAGCATTCCGGATGCCATCATCTGGTATAAACGCGCGGCCGAGGTTGGCCATACGGAAGCGCAATTTCAGCTTGGTGCTATCTATCTGAACGGTGTGCCGCACGGAGTAAATGGAGCTAATAGATGGCTCAAGTCAATCGAAGAACATGACGCGGAGAGGGCGGAACGAAATTTGAAACTCTTCTTTCCGAACGGCATTGCGGTCGAGAAGGATTTGGTTGCGGCGAAGCATTGGATTGAAGCAGCGGCGTCGGCTGGTAAGCCGGAGGCCCAAGTGGCCTTTGCCGAAATGTTTCGGCGCGGCATCGGTGTGCCGCAAAATTACGAGCTTGCTCGCGGCTGGTATTTGCGAGCTGCCAAGCAGGGCAATGCGTCCGCGTTCTATTGTCTGGGAGACGTCTACTATCAAGGTCTCGGCGTTCCCGCTGATCAACGCCTTGGTGCAGATTGGTACGAAAAAGCCGCCAAAAAGGACAATGTCAGCGCGTGGACTGCGTTGGCGTCCATTTACATCTCCGGCGCCGGTAGGCCACCAAATAGGAAAGAGGCTGCAAGACTTTTTGTTCGAGCAGCGGAGCAGGGCGATCCGGTCGCCCAGTACAATACCGCGCTTATGCATCTGAACGGTGATGGGTTGCTTGAGGATATCGATAAGGCTGAGACCTATCTGCGAAAGGCCGCGAAGCAGAATTACCGTCCCGCCATTATCCGTCTTGCCGAGCTGTATACGCGAGGCAAAGGCATCGAGCCGGATCTGCGACAAGCGGCGCAATGGTATGAACGGGCAGCCGAGCTTGGCGACGTGGAGTCGCAATTTATCATCGGCCGGCTCTATGCCACAGGCGCCGGAGTACCATCCAACCCGCGCGCGGCTGCAAAATGGTTTTTGCGCGCCGCCGAACAGGGCCATGCCACAGCGGCACACAACGTCGCGGCTTGCTATGCGAAGGGGACTGGCGTTGAGCGTGACACAGCAAAGGCGATCAAATGGTACTCGCAAGCGGCCGAGAAAGGCCTAACAGCATCGCAGGTCCAGTTAGGGAAGCTGTTGTATACCGTCGACGCAGACTCCGGGCGCGACCGAAACCTGGCGCTGGAACTCCTCAACAAGGCGGCAGAAGCCGGCGACACCGAGGCGCAGTTGGCGCTGGCCATCCTCTATTTGAAAGGCGAGGAAACCCCGCGCGATCGTTCCCGCGCGGAAGCATTGCTGAGGCAGGCGGTACAAAGCGGTCATCCCGGTGCGGCCTTGCAATTGGGCCACCTCTATTCAGGGAGGTATGGCGCGGGCGCCGAGGCGATCAACCTCAATGAAGCCATCGAGTGGTATACGAGGGCTGCCGAAGCCGGCGACGTCGAGGCACAATACGCTCTCGGCATGTTGCAGCTGAATGGCAATGTAGCGGCCGCAGATTCGGCGGCAGCCGTAAACTGGATCGAGAGGGCGGCGAACAACGATCACCCCGCTTCGCAGTTCCAGCTTGGGGTCATGTATGGCAGCGGGACCGCGGTGCGGCGCGATGCCCAACAAGCGCTTCGATGGTATGAGCTTGCCGCGCAACTCGGCCACCCTCTGGCCCAATATAATCTTGCGGTAATGCTTGCCAAAGGCGAGGGCTGCGAGCCGGATCGCGGTCAGGCGCAATCATGGCTCCGAAAGGCCGCCGAGCGGGGTTTGCCCGCGGCGGAAGCGGCGCTTCGCGGTATGAACGGTCCCGATGCGGCGAGCACCCTGTCAAAGAACAGTGCAGGCGGACGCGCGCAGAAAAATGACGCCGCGATGACAACCGCTCCCGCCTTGCCGACGCCATCGGGATAGCGCGTTCTTGCTGATTGGCTTTTGGCGAGCGAGCTTCTCGGCGCAGGCCTGGGCCTGAATATCGTCACATTATAATCAAGCTCATGATCGCGTGACGCGCGGGTCGATCGCATACCGCAACGTCAACGCGACGGGGGCTGCGGCGTCAAGCTGCAGGAAGATCGTTGGCTTATGGATCTTCGAGGCCCACTGCTGTAGCGCGCTGCAAAAGTCGCATTGCAGCCAGATTTGCCGGCCCCTCACGCCATATTTCTGCCCGTTGTGGGCTTAACCATAGAGTGGTGGGTTGTGAGTGTTGCGTGAGTGGGGAGGGGCGGGGGCATGGCACGCCTTGTCATTGTTTCTAATCGCGTTGTTGTACCGAGCGGCAACGACAGCGCGGGCGGACTCGCAGTCGCGGTTCGCTCGGTTTTGAAGCGGCATCCCGGAATCTGGTTCGGCTGGAGCGGCAGGGTCACCGCAAAGCCTGACGCGGCGGTGCGGACGATCGAGCGCGGCAATCAGTCGTATATTGTGACTGATCTGATCAAGGAGGACTTCGATGAATACTACAACGGATTTGCCAATCGCGTTCTTTGGCCGATTTTTCACTACCGGCTGGACATTGCCGAATTTTCGCGCCGCGATCTCAGAGGCTACATGCGAGTCAATGAGCATTTTGCGGGAGAGTTGCACAAGATATTAGCGCCGGATGATCTCATTTGGGTCCACGATTATCACTTACTCCCATTAGCCAAGAAGCTTCGCGATCTTGGCCACCGCAACAGGATCGGATTTTTTCATCACATTCCCTTTCCGCCTCCTGAAGTGCTCGCTGCCCTTCCGAACCATGAGCAGCTCATACCGGCAATGTGCGACTACGACTTGGTTGGATTTCAGACCGAGGGTGACGCAATTAATCTTGCGCACTACCTCAGGGATGAGTGCGGCCTGCCGACCCGCGATCTATGCTCGTTTCGTACGGACGAGCGAACAGTTGAGCTCGGCGTCTTCCCGGTTGGGGTGGAGACCGCGGAGCTAAATCGACTGGCCCGGCGCACGGTGAACTCGCCCTTCGTTCGTAACGTCGTCGAGAGTTTGGCGGGCCGGGACATGCTTATTGGCGTCGATCGCCTGGACTACTCGAAGGGCATCGCGCTACGCATGGAGGCCTTTGACCGCTTTCTCTCAACCTATCCCGACTGGCGCGGGAAGGTGACCTATCTGCAGATTACGCCCAAGAGCCGCTCGAAAATTCGCGAGTACGCCGACATGGAGCGCCAGATCGACGAAACCGCCGGGCGGGTCAACGGCAAATACGGCGAGGCGTCGTGGACTCCGATCCGTTACGTCAATCGCACCCATCGCCGCGCCGCGCTCGCGGGTCTTTATCGTTCGGCTCGCGCCGCAGTCGTTACTCCGCTGCGTGACGGCATGAATCTCGTCGCCAAGGAATACGTGGCGTGCCAGGACCCGGAAAATCCGGGCGTGCTCATCCTGTCACGTTTCGCCGGCGCGGCGGCTGAATGCACGGCGGCGTTGCTCGTCAACCCTTACGATCCTGAGTCGGTTGGAAATGCCATAGGGCAAGCACTGTCGATGCCGCTCGATGAACGCCGCGCGCGTAACAGCGAGCTACTGCAAGTCCTCATGGCAAACGACATCAAGAGTTGGGGCGAGCAATTCCTCAACGTGCTAATGCGGACACAGAGTTTTCCCGATTGGCCTTCCCTGGTGCAGCTTCCAGAAGCCAGTTGGACTGAAGCGGGGGACGCAGAGACAGAATGCTTGGAAAATTCGGTCGTCGACTAGCCACGCTTTCCCGCACTGAACAGGGTATTTGTCCACAACATCCTAAAAACAACTTCGCGGCGCACTCGACTAGCACTGCTCCTTTCTTATCCTTCCGTGCACCGTTCAGTAACCCGAGAATATTTGACATTCCCGCACTCTCACCGTC
>JBAUYV010000482.1:0-2983 GCA_049584975.1 Xanthobacteraceae bacterium
CTACAGCACGCGAACTGCGAAGTCTGCTCGCAACGTCCGGGCATTTTTTTGACCGCGGCGTTCCGGTCAAGCTCGTTCGGCCTCCCGATGGCGGAACCCCTATTGCGATGGCTTTGACAGTCAACAAGGTCGTGATCGAAGCACACAATGTTTGTCGCCCGATGAAGAGGAAGAAAGACGAACTTACTGCCGTTACCCTTCCTGACCGATTAGCGCGCATTTATCTCTCCATGCCGGGAGAATGGAACTTGCCGCCACTCGTCGGCATTTGCACGGCACCCATTTTATCTGCGGATGGAACGGTACGTATTGCAGATGGCTACGACGCTGAGACTGGACTGTGGTGCAGCAATGTCCCTCATTTGGCCGTGCCTACGCGGCCTTCTCGTGCTGACGCCGAAGCGGCGTTCGGGTTTCTCCGGCAAACATTTCAAAGTTTCCCTTTTGCCGATGCACCGCGACGTACTGACAATTCGCTAGATATGGAGGTCGTTGATATCGCAAAACCTCCGGGTCGAGACGAAAGCACGTTTCACGTCGCACAGCTCACGGCAGTCTGCCGACAGAGTCTTGGGCTTGCGCCTGGGGCACTCTTTGCCGCGCCAGAGATATCGGGAGCAGGCAGTGGCAAAGGAATGCTCGTACGAGCAATCTCCGCAGTCGCGTTCGGCAATCGTCCTCGCGCTTTTACCGCAGGTGGCGACCGCAGTGAACTCGACAAGCGGCTGGCGGCGGACCTCATCGAGGCACAACCGGTTT
Source organism: Xanthobacteraceae bacterium (assembly GCA_049584975.1). GTDB lineage: Bacteria > Pseudomonadota > Alphaproteobacteria > Rhizobiales > Xanthobacteraceae > BOG-931. Next base: position 760 of record JBAUYV010000482.1, read on the forward strand.
TGTTTCTCGACAACGCAAATGGACGTAACCTGCGTTCCGAAACACTCGCATCGGTGCTCACCGAGCGCCCGGCTAGGGTCCGCACACTCGGCAAAACCGAGATGGTCTTACTTAACAGCGCTGCGTTTATAGCCATCACCGGAAATGGATTGACCATCTCGGAAGACCTTGCTCGCCGTTTCATTCTCGTCGAACTCGACGCGCGCTGTGAAGACCCCGAGCTGCGTCCGTTTCCAGCGGGTTTTCTGAACCAGATCATGCAGCGCCGCGCAGAGCTTCTGACAGCGGTTCTCGTTATCTGGCGATGGGGACGCCAGAATACCGCGCAGCTACAACCAGGGAGGCCGTTGGGCAGTTTCGAGCAATGGGCAGAATGGTGCCGCGATCCGCTCATCGCTCTTGGCTGTTGCGATCCCGTTGAGCGTATCGGGGCTATCAAGGCCGACGATCCACATCGTCGTCGCATCGTTGAACTGTTCAACGCTTGGAGCGAGCACCACCGCGATAGACCGGTCAAGGCTGCTGATCTGGCGGAGCCGATCAGCGCACTGCTCGATCCGCAAGGACGAGGCCGACAACATATCGCGGCGCGCCTTGCGAAGCTTGAGAATACGCGCGCCGGTGGTTTTGTGCTCACTCGCCAGAGGCCAGCGGGGCATTGGGGCGTGGCGACCTACGCGCTGGTCCAAACAAACGGGCAGCCCGAACCAAGCTCATAGGGGGCATATGAGTCATAGAGTCGATCCCCCATGCCCCCTATGCCCCCTATGGACTGCGCAAGTGAATACAACGCGCCATTCAAACCACCCCCTTTGGACCGTCAAACCATTCTATCGCGATGCGCTAGTTTCTGTTGCGTCCACCAAATCCAACAGCAATCCCCTCTTAAAGCACACTTAAGCGAAATCAAAAACGAAATCACAAACACACTCACAATAACATTCATGCCCATACATAGGCGATTTACATCTGCTGTTGAACATCGCGTCATTCTTGATCGCATTACCATCTGCTATAGCGATCCAAATCCTGAACACGTGCAAGCCACATGCGGCTTGATCTTGTCCGAAAGGTACACACGTGAGATTTCCGGTTTACGAATTAGACCGAATGCTCGTTACCAAGTAAGCGCAACAATACCCGTTCCATTCATGACCGAGTCCGCTGATCGGCATCCAATCTGTTTCGAGGCAGGGCCTCGCCGTCCAGGGTGCCCTTCTTATCGTCTCGACTTTAATCCCTCACAGCTCTCACGAGAAGCAATAGATCAGGTCAAGGTGTTGCTCGACATGACCATTGATTCAACGCCCGAAGAATTCTTCTCGACAGGGCGCGTTACTCGCGTAGATGCCGCCGTCGATCTCCATGGCTTCACGATTGATGATCTGATCGTGCTCACACCACGCAAACAAAAGCACGGGGTCTATTCCAACCGGCGGGGTGTCCCGGAGACCGTCTATGTCGGCACTCCCCGTTCATCACGAGTGGTAGCGTACACCAAAGCTATCGGCCAATTTGGTCTGCCAGGAACTCGTCTTGAATGCCGCCTCAAACCCAAATGTAACGGCCATGAGGTTGCTAACCTCCCAAACCCGTTTGCGGGAATACGCTTGCTGCCAACACAAGCTCTTGGTGGCGTAATTCCACGCGTTCCAGGACAACTGCTTGCCGACAGCATCAGGCTGAGGGGGCTTCAACGCACTTTGCTATTGTTCGAACCGAGAATAAGAAATCGGATCACCGCCGCGCTCAATCGCTCAATTTCTGTCCTTCCTAATGCGGATGCTCTTTGGGCTGGATGGCCCGATGCATTGGTAAGAGTTGGTCTGGGCGATGAACTGGGGGTTCATCGTCTCGAACCGCGTCAGGTCGCATGAGACAGCTTCTGATGCCTGCAAGGGATTATGCGACGAACGCTCAAATCGTAACGATGAACTTGGCTTCATTACTTGCTGCATATGCCTGCACCGGGGAAGGTCGGCTTAAATCTGCGTCTGTAAGCGTTGGGCAATCCTCGACTGTTCCCGCAGGTCGATTGCCGATGGGTCAATTTTCCCTGAGATCACTTGGTCTAGCGACGGCCAGGAAACCGAATTTCCGTGCATTGGCTGCTTTCCGAAGGTTATCCGGCCCGAACGATACCGAAAACCGCAGCCGTTTTGTCTAAAAACCCAATACTAATCAATTACTTAATGGTGTTGTGATAGATTACAGTGATGGGTAC
>JBAUYV010000483.1:0-24865 GCA_049584975.1 Xanthobacteraceae bacterium
GCTAATACCTGTCCCAGAATTGCTGCTCTTAGATTCTGTCAGGTTACCGAATGAAAGCGATACCATGCGCTCTGGTATCATCAACTCGACGATCTTTGTTGGCGACAAAACCACAGAAATTCAGGATAAACTCAAAGAGGCGACTGCAAGCTATGATATATTCCTACCCCAATGTTTCAATTACGTCATTTTTCCCAACCGCCCCGTCATCGAGTGGTCGTTGGGTCCGATGCGAGAACCAATAAAGATCGAAGGACCGTGGAACATTGATCGTTATCGCGCGCAGGGGGTTGCCGTTCATCTCTTAGATCTGTGTAAACGGGAATTGCCACAGATCTTGGCAGAATATCGAGCTGTTATCGCTGATGCCAAGCGCAACTATGACTCGGCGGATTTGGAATGGATAACCTTCAATCATGTGGCAATGCTTGAAAACCTACATGAATGGCTAGGTTCTCCGTTAGACATCAATTTTCGCAATTCATTGGAGCATTTCAGCCGCAATCCTGAACTGCTGGCTGGGGATTATTGGAAGACAATAGGGCTTGTCGGTGCCCGCGTCGAGAAAACCCTACCAACATTTGATGTCTCAACTGGGAGCCTGCCTCAGGTCGTGCGAATTATGCGGCAGCTGCGTAATATGGATTTCTATATTTGGCTTACAGATAAACGTTATCGAGATCACTACACGCACATGGTGAATGTGGGATGTTGCGGTCATACCCTTCTAACGATGCATCCGCTGGATGGCCCTCCCATGGTAGAGGATATAGCGCGGCGCCTAGGCTATCCTGAGGGAAATAAAAGCGTCCAAGCAGTCTTATCACTCTGGTGGCTTGTCGCTCTACTGCATGATCACGCCTACGCGATCTCCCACTATTTGAGACAGCTAGCACCTCGAGTATTAGTTATACGATCGCAATTGGCTGCGGGAAGCTCACCGAGGGAGCTAGAGGATTGGCAGACATTAAGCGACTCACTGTTGCGCTTAATAACGTCGGTCGCTGGCGGGCGTCTGCGGACGCTTTTGGAGCAGCTTGGGCGGCGAACATTTCAGAGCGTCCACGAGTACCGAAACTACGTCTGTGATGCGCTCGCACCACTTGCTGGCAGCTGTACGGCGGTCCAACTTCCTGATCGAGGTTCGAGCGACTACTGGAACGTCTGTGTGGATCACGGAGTGTTGGCGGCCGTCAATCTCTATGAGGTGTCGGGCAGTGCGCCGCGACGCCATCAAAAGAAGAACGAATGGCAGCCGATAGATTACGTGGCCGATGCAATTGCGGTTCACAACCGCTCCGAACTTAGTCAAACAGTAGACTTCGCGTTCAACCCATTTGCATTTGTTCTCATCTTAGCGGACGAGCTTCAGGAATGGGGTAGGAACGCATTTCTAGAGGAAGAGTACATCCATCCTATAACAGAGGTCCAACTAGGCCCTTTCCAGCATTTCAATGGTGATAAGCTGGCGCTTGCGACACGGCAACTTGTTGTAAGATACATACTGGCTGACTCGCCAGCGAGAGCAAAGGTGAACTGGAGTCTGGATTTGTTTGAGGCGGGCAAGAAAAAGGCATTTGGCCGCCTAATTTTACCCCTTCAGCGAGAGAATGGTGAACAGGTCCTGGAGTCAATGCGGTATGAGCTCCAAGCCGATGGACTCATTTTTGGCGGGGCTCTGATTTCAAATAGCGGACGTAGTGGCGCTTATCCGTGAGAGTAGGAAGCAAATTCAAAGTACAAATACCGTCTCGAACGTAAGGGCATAAGGTGGGAATTGCTATGACCTAGGTCGGGTGCGCAAAGTCCGTTTTGGGGTCATTTTCGACACTATCGATGGGTTCCACTGCCCGGCCCACGTCCGCTTTGCCGCGGAAACGGACTTATGCAGCTCGGCGGCGAAAGACGGCAGTGAAGCCGTCTATAGGCCCGCCGACCCTTCGGGGACGAAGCGGTTGCGCATTTTGCCGAGACTCTCGATCTCGGTTTCCATTACGTCGCCCGCCTTGAGAAACGTGTTGGTGCCCTGGCCGACGCCGCCGCAGGTGCCGCAGCTGAAGAAATCGCCGCTCTCCAGCGAAAGAATATTCGAGGCGTATTCGATCTGCTCCTCCGGCGTGAAGATGAATTGCGAGGTATTGCCGTTCTGCTTGATCTCGCCATTCACCGTGAGGCGAATGAACAAGTTCTTGTGGTCCGGCACAAAGGCGCGCGGCACCAGAAACGGCCCGGTCGGCGCGAAATTGTCGTGGCTTTTGCCGTTGAGCCAATCGGAGCGAAGGCCGGGGCGATCGGCGCGGATCTGCAGGTCGCGGGCCGACACGTCGTTGGTGGTCATGAAGCCCGCCACATGATCGAGCGCTCGTTCGGCCTTGATGCGCTTGCCAGGCTTGCTGATGGCGAGCGCGATCTCCGCCTCCCAGTCGATTTTTTTCAGGCCGGTCGGGATTGCGATGTCGTCATACGCGCCCGCGAGCGTGCTCGGCGCTTTGAGGAAAAGATAAGGCTCGCTGGTCGATTTCTCGCCGGTGAACTTCGGGCCGCTGCCGGGCGTCATGCCGGCGCGCAACATCTCGTCGACATGTTCCTGAAAGTTTTGCGCCGCGTAGAACATCTTGCCGGGCCGCCGCACCGGCGGCAGCGGCTTTAGAGCGCTGAACTTGGCCGTGCCCGACGGCAAACCCTCCTTGCCGATACGGGCCACGGTCTCCTGCAGCGCGGCAAAGTTGGCGTCCCAGTTTTCGAGCAGCGCGTCGATGCTGGCGATCGAGCTCAATGTGCCTGGGCGCGAGGTCGCGATATCAACCACATCGTCGTCCAGGACGAGGCCGGCGAAAGGTTTTCCGCCTGGCTTGGCAAAGGTGCCGAGTTTGAAGGGTGTGCCGTTCATGGATGGGGTCCTTGCGTTTCCATCGTCAAATCACGTGCCGCGAAAAACCGCCTTGCGTTTAGCGTGGAACGCCTCCACGCCTTCGCGGAAGTCGTCGGACTGGCGCAGACGGCTGTAGCAATGGCCTTCCAGCTCGATGGCGGCTTCCAGATTGGTGTCTTCGGTTTCGTTGAGCAGCGTCTTGGCGGTGCGCTGCGCGAGCGGCGAGAACGCGCGCAGTTCGTCGACCAGCGCGTCTGTCGCTGCTTCCAGCTTGGCGTCAGGCACGCATTCGGTGGCGATGCCCCACTCATAGGCCTGCTTCGCCGGAATGCGTTTGGAGCGCATCACGATGTCCTTGGTGCGGGTGATGCCGATGATCTTCTGCAGCCGCGCGGAGCCGCCGGAGCCGGGGATTTGCCCGAGCCGCTGCTCCGGCAGGGCGTATTGGCAGGTTTCGGAGACGATGCGGAAATCGCAGGCCAGCGAAATCTCGAAGCCGACGCCGAAGCAATAGCCGCGGTTGGCGGCAATGACCGGCTTGCTGCAGCGTGCCGGCGCCGCGATGTTCCAGGCGAGCTTGGACACATGCTCCGGCGAGGCCTGCAAAAATCCCGCGATATTGCCGCCGGAGGAAAAATGCTCGCCCATCGCCCGCAAAACGATGACGCGGATGCGCGCGTCCTCGTCCAGTGCTTCGAACACCATGCGCAGCTGATCGCGCTGCCCCATCTCGATGACATTGAGCGGCGGCCGGTCGAGCACCACGTCGGCGCGCTCACGCGCGGCGTCGATCTCGACGCGGAAGCCGTCGAGTTTTTGGTCTTGCAAACGCGGGTCGGAAAACGCGGTCATGCGGCCGTTCCTTGCTGACGGGCGTCGGGAGAATCTGGTTCGACGGAGTATTCGCCGGCCACGAGCTTGCGGCGCAGGAGCTTGCCGACCGGCGACTTTGGAATCTCGGCGACGAAAACATAGCGGCGCGGGCGCTTGAAGCCGGCGAGGCCGGAGGAGCGGCAGAACGCGTCAAGCTCATCGGCCTCGACTGCGGCGCGGCGTTTGATGAAGGCGGTCACCACCTTGCCCCAGCGCTCATCCGCCAAGCCGACGACCGCGACCTCGGATACGCCGGTGTGCAGCGACAGGCAGGATTCGATCTCGACCGGCGAAATGTTTTCGCCACCCGAGATGATCATGTCGTCGACGCGTCCGGTGACGAATATGTCGCCGTCAGCGTCCATGAGGCCGGTGTCGCCGGTGAAGTACCAGCCCTGCCGCAGCGCCTTGGCGTCGGCGTCCGGCCGGCGCCAATAGCCTTCGAACGATTCATCGCCTGCGAGGAGCGCGATGATCTCGCCTTCCTCGCCGGTTGAGGCGACATCGTCCACCGACTTGGCGCCGAGTTTCACGACCCGCACCATTTGATTGATGCCAGCGCGGCCAGCGGAGCCGGGTTTTCTCGGCGCGTTCTGCTCGATGGTGAAGGTGTAGATTTCCGACGAGCCATAATGGTTGACGAACAGATCGGGCTTGAACGCGGCCTGCAGCTTTGTCAGCAGGCCGTCGGTCATGGGTGCGCCCGCGAAGCCGAGCTTTTTGACCGATCTCACGTCGCTTGCCACGAACAGCGGGTGATGAACGAGATCATGGTAGAGCGTGGGCACCAGATAGAGATTGGTGACGCGCTCCGCGGCGATCACCTTGAGCGCATCGGCGACATCGAACCGGCGCAGGCACACAAAGGCGCCGCCGATCAGCGACATGGCGAGCAGCGAGCGGACTCCCATGGTGTGATAGAGCGGCATGACGCCAAGCGTGCGCTCGCCGTTGGCGTAGAGATTTTGCGCCACGTGCGCGACCGCCGCGGCCCGCTCGGCGCGCTGGCGCCGCGGCACGCCCTTTGGCCGCGCCGTCGTGCCGGAGGTGTAGAGCATCACCGACCACGCTTCGGCATCGACGCGCGGCGCCGCATCCGGCGCCGCCTGGGAAGCGAGTTGGGCGAATGCCATTTCGCCCGGCCCGACCGCACCGAGAGCGATCCGGGGCATCTTCTGCGCCACAGGCGAATTCGTCACCGCTAGCGCCGATACGTCTTCGTACGCGATGGCCTTGGCCTCGGCATCGGCGAGATAAAAATCGAGTTCGCTCGCCGTGGAGCGCCAGTTCACCGGCGTGATGATGATGCCGGCGAACTGGCAGGCCCAGTGCAGGGTCGCGGCCTCCCAGCGATTCTGCAGTGCGGTAACAAGATGATCGCCGGCCTTCAGTCCGATCGCGTCGAAGCCCACGACCAGCGCCGAAATGCGCCGATACCATTGCGCATAGGTCAGCCGCGTCTCGCCATCGGCAATTGCCAACGCCTGCGGATCGCGGGCGACGCTGGCGAGAAAGCTTAAACCGAGGTCGAGCATGCCGACATGATACGCAATCTCTTTGATCGATCCACGTGCGTTATCTGGCGAGGGCTCAGGCTCAACGCTGCGTCCCCTCTCCCCTGCGGGGAGAGGGAGGACCCGCCCCTACAGCGCTAACAGCGTCTCAGTGCCAGCCCTTCATCGGCAATTCCAGCGTCGCTGTTGCGCGGCTCTGCGGCCAGACCGACACGTACTCCTTGCCTTTGAGCTGGACCAGATAAGTCGATGCCAGAATGTTCTGCCCGGTGTCGTCGAATTTCACGCCGTTGTAGCCGATCATCAGTTGATCGGGTTTGAGATCGGTAGCCTTGAGCGCCGCCTGGATTTTATCGGGCTCGGTCGAGCTGGCGCGGTTGATCGCGTCGGCGAGCACGAAGAAGCCCGTCATCCATCGCGCGCTGGTGTCGTCCAGGTCGCGGCCGTATTTGGCCTTGAACATCTGGTCGACGATGTAGCTGTTGCTGCCGGGCTTGCCGATATCGAAGGCGCTGCGATTGATGGCGCCCTGAGCGAGATCGCCGACGTTGGGAATAAAGCTCGGATCGGAGAATCCGGCATCGTCGCCGATGATGATCGGCGGCAGGTAGTCGAGGTTCTTCATCGTCTTGAAGTAGAGAATGATGTCCGACGTATAGCTGACGAAGATCACCACGTCGGGATGGAGCGTCTTGAGCTGCAGCACCTGCGCGGACACGTCGGAGCCGTTGGCATTGTAGGGGATCTGCGCCGCGACCGGGATGTTGGCGGTCTTGGCAGCCTCGACAATGCTGGCGCCGACCGACGTGCCGTAATCGGTGTTTTCGTTGACGATGGCGATGTTGTCGATCTTTCTGCCCGCTTTCTTCAGGTCGGTGAGGAACTGGGCATAGGCCTTGGCAAAGTCGGGCGCGATCGGGGTGGTGCGGAACGTCCATTTGAAGCCGCGGCCGGTGATGTTGGAGGCCACCGAGTCGGCGACCAGGTAGGGCACGCCCTGCCGCTCGGCCACGGCCGTCGCCACCAGCGTCACCGAGGAATGGTAGGAGCCGAGCATGGCCGCCACGTGGTCCTGCGTGATCAGGCGTAACGTTTGCTGTTGGCCGACCTGCGGATTGCCTTGGTGGTCGGCCTCGTCGAGTTCAATCTGCGCGCCGCCGAGATTGGGCAACCCGGCGGTGGGGCCAAGGGGCAAGTCCTTCAGCTCGGGATGCGCGGTGTTGACGATCTCGGCGGCCAGATGCACGGCGTCCTTTGCCGACTGGCCGGCGCTCGCCGCGTTGCCGGTCAGCGGATAGATGATGCCGATCTTCACCGGGTCGGCCGCATAGGCCGGAAACGCGATGGCGGCGGCCAACGCGGCCGCGACGATGCACCATGCCCTGTTCATTTGCTGTTCCCCGATTATTCGCTTGGCTGAGAATGGCTTTCTCGCCGAAGCGCATTTGAACGGAAAAGCAGTGAGGTTGTCCATCGTCTCGTCGGGCATTGCTTGTGCAGCGTGCACAAATGCCCACACGCCCGCGTCCTCGCCGTGCGAGGATACGCGCTCTGATCGATCGCCCTACCGCCGCGTTGGGAAAAGCGCGGCCGGGAAATCCGCCGCATAGCGGGGTGCTTTTTCGCGCGGGTGATAGTCCGGGTGCGGATCGGGATCGGGCTCGACCGCCCGGCGATAAAGGTGCCAGGTCGCGTGGCCGAGCACCGGCACCACCACGGTGAGGCCGAGGAAGAGCGGCAGTGACCCGATCACCAACAGCGCCGCGACGATCAATCCCCATAGCGCCATGGTCAGCGGATTGGCGAGGACCACGCGGATCGATGTCAGCAGCGCCACCGCGGCGCCCACATCGCGGTCGAGCAGCAGCGGAAACGACACGGCGCTGATCGTCAGCGCCACGACCGCGAATAAGAAGCCTACGCCAGTGCCCTCGATGATGAGCCTCCAGCCCGCCGGTGTTTGGAAAACGTCGCGGATGAATCGGCCGAGCGACGCCGGCGCCGTGTAGCCGAAATTAGCGATGTAGATCGCTTCGGCGACTGCGAGCCAAATCAGAAAGATTGCCATGAGCAGCAGGCCGAGCGCGACGATCGCCCCGAGCGAAGGCGAATGCAGCACGTCGAGGGCGTGGCTCGACGCGCTGTCGAGCCCGGCTTCGCGACGCCGGCTGAGTTCGTAAAGGCCGATCGCCGCGAGCGGTCCGACCAGCGCGAAACCGGCGGCGATCGGGAAGGCCAGCGGCAGGGTCGAGTCGCCGAGCGTGATCCCAATCAGAACGATGCCGAGCAGCGGATAGATGGCGCAAAGGAAGATGGCGTGGCTCGGCATTGCGGAGAAGTCGTCGAGGCCGCGCGCGAGCGAATACCAGAGATCCGACGGCGTGATGTGGCGTATCGCCGGGCGTGCAGGACTTGTGCTCGCACCGACGAGAATGTGTGACAGCGTCATGGCGCACCTCCCAGAACGTACTGTTCACGGGCCGCGCCTGCGGCCGGGGCCGCAAGGCGCCCGAGGTCTTCACCGACGCCACCTTGGCACGAAGGGCGAGGCGGCGCCACGAGGCAAGCGGTGCGCCGATCCGCCGGTCTCTTCACAATGCGGTGTCTTTTTCCTGATTGTGCAGTGCAATGTAGGCGCCGATAAAAAAAGAGGCCCTTGCGGGGCCTCTTGGTGAAGGAAGTATTGCTAATAGTTTTTTGTTGTTTGACTAGTGCCGATGACGGTGCCAGTGGCGATGCCATCCCGGCGTCACCACAACGCCAGGCCCACCGTAATAATCGTAATAACCGTACGGGTAGCCGTTGTAGTACGGCGCTCCGACTCCGACGCCCACGCCGCCCGGTCCCGCATAGAAGTTGACTTGCGCCATCGCGGGAGCTGCCGCCGTAAGGAGTGCCGCGGCGGCAACGACGCCGAGTGCGAGTTTCTTCATGAGATCCTCCTTTTTGCTGCTCAAACAAATAAACGCGCAAGTGCATGACGTTGTTCCGCAGAACCTATAAGGCTCCGCGGAACAAAATCGGCAGCGGATTTGATGGAACAAATTCTTGTTCTCGCACTGCGTGCAGAGAACTCTATGTATTGAGGTTGACGCTGCTTATTCGGCGGCGATGCGCAGCACTTCTTTTTCCTCGTGATCCTCTGGCTTCTCGCCACGCAGCCACGACTGGAACCTGTCGAGATAAAGATAGACCACCGGCGTCGTGTACAAGGTCAGAATCTGGCTGAGCGCGAGGCCGCCGACCATCGCATAGCCAAGGGGCTTACGCAGCTCAGAGCCAGAGCCGTGGCCGAACATCAGCGGCAGGCCGCTGAGCAAAGCCGTCATGGTCGTCATCACGATGGGGCGGAAGCGCAGGAGGCACGCCTGCCGCACCGCGTCGCGCGGCGACAAACCGGCGCGTTCGCGGTTGATGGCGAAGTCGACCAGCATGATGCCGTTTTTCTTGACGATGCCGATGAGCAGAATGATGCCGATGATGCCGATCACTGAGAGATCGAAACCGCCGAGCATGAGCGCCAGGAGTGCGCCGACGCCCGCCGACGGCAGCGTCGACAAGATCGTGAGCGGATGGATGTAGCTCTCGTACAGCACGCCGAGAATGACGTAGACGACCACCAGCGAAGCCGCGATCAGTATCGGCTCGTTCGACAGCGCGGCCTGGAACGCCTGGGCGTTGCCCTGGAAGGTGCCGATCATGGACGACGGCATGCCGAGGTCGTCAGATACCTTCTGGATGGCGTTGACGGCCTGACCGAGAGCCACGCCTGGCGGCAGATTGAAGGTGATGGTGACCGCCGGGAACTGGCCCGAATGCGACACGAGCAGCGCGCCGATATGAGTCGTGTCGATGTTGACCAGGGTCGAGAGCGGAACGAGTTCTCCGCTGGTCGGTGCTTTGATGTAAAGCTGACGGATGGTCTCCAGGCTGCCCTGCAGCTTGGGCAGCGCTTCGAGCACCACGTAATAGGAATTGTTGGTGAAGTACTGGGTCACGTCGTTCTGGCCGAATGCGTCGTCCAGGGTGTTGTCGATAACCTGCGGCTGGATGCCGAAGCGCGCTGCCGCGTCGCGATTGATGGTGATGGTGACGATCGGGGCGCGGTTCTGCGCGTCGGAGGCGACATCAGCCAGTTGCGGCAGCTTCTTGAGCCGGTCCATCAGGCGCGGCACCCACGTATTGAGCTCCTGCAGGTTGGGATCCTGAAGAACGTATTGGAACGCGCCGCGTGCGATGCGGCCGCCGACGGTGATGTCCTGTGCGGGTTGCAGGAAAAGCCTGACGCCTGGGACCTGGGCGAGCTTCGGACGCAGCCGGTCGATAATCTGCGAGGCCGAGGCTTCGCGGTCATCACGCAGCTTCAATCCGATGATGAACCTGCCCGTATTCTGCGTGTTGCCGTAGCTGGGGCCGAAAAACGAACCGAAGTCGGCGACATCGGGGTCCTTCGCGACCACCGCGGACAGTTGCCGCTGGATCGCGATCATCTTCTCCGGCGAAACGTCCTGGCCCGCTTCCGAAATGCCCAGGATCATCCCGGTGTCCTGGATCGGGAAGAAGCCCTTCGGGATGGTCACGAACAGCACGCCGGTAATCGCGACCGTCGTCAGGAAGACCATGAGCGTCGTGAACTGGTGACGCAGCACGATATCGAGGCCGTAACGATAGGCGCCAAGGAGCGCGTCGAATCCCCCTTCGACGATCTGGTAGAGGCGGCCGTGCTGCCGGTCATGCTCGCTGACCAGAAAGCGCGAGCACAGCATCGGCGTCAGGGTCAGCGACACCACGACCGATACCAGGATCGCGGCAATCACCGTGATGGCAAACTCGTGGAAGAGCCGTCCGACGATGCCGCTCATGAGCAGAAGCGGGATAAAGACGGCGATCAGCGAAACGCTGATTGAAATAACGGTGAAGCCGATCTCGCGCGCGCCTTTGATTGCGGACTGCAGCGGTGTGGTGCCTGCTTCGAGATGACGGAAGATGTTTTCCACCACCACAATGGCGTCGTCGACCACGAAGCCCACCGCAATCGTCAAAGCCATGAGCGACAGATTGTCGATGCTGAAGCCCGCAAGGTAGATCACGGCGGTCGCGCCGAGCAGTGAAAGCGGCACCGCGGCGCCGGGAATAAGCGTAGCTTGGATGCTGCGCAGGAACAGCAGAATCACGAACACAACCAGCGCGCATGACAGTAGCAGCGTGAATTCGACATCCTTGACGGCGGCACGGATCGTTTGGGTACGGTCGACGATAGTATCCAGATGGATGCCCGGCGGGATTACGGCGTGCATTTTCGCCAGGGTGGCCTTGATATTGTCGACCGTGTCGATGACGTTGGCGCCCGGTTGCTTGAAGACGAGCAGGTTCACGGCCCGCTGCTCGCGGTGCAGCGCGCCCAGCGTGACGTCTTGCGGACCGTCGACGGCCTGGCCAACGTCACGCACGCGAACCGGCGCGCCATTGCGATACGCAATGATGACGTCATTGTACGGGGCGGCTTCGGTCAATTGATCGTTGTCGATGATGGTGAAGTTTTGCTCTCGGCCCAACATGGTGCCTTTGGCGGAGTCCACCGTCGTGGCGATCAGCGCCGCCCGCACGTCCTCCATTGTCAGCCCGCGTGCGGTCAACTTGCCGGGATCGATCTGCACGCGGATGGCCGGGCGCTGCTGCCCGCCGATGGCCACCAAGGACACGCCGGTAATCTGTGAAATCTGCGTGGCGACGACGTTCTCAGCAAAATCGTCGACTTTGGGCAGCGGCAGGGTGCTGGAATAAGCCGCCACGATCAGGATCGGTGAATCGGCGGGATTCACCTTCTTGTATGTTGGTGGCGAAGTGAGGTTTTTTGGCAGGTACGGGCCAGCGGCTGTGATGGCGGACTGCACATCCCCAGCGGCACCGTCGATGTTGCGGTTGAGGTCGAACTGCAGCGTAATGACCGTGGAACCGAGCGAGCTTACCGAGCTCATCTGGGTCACGCCCGCGATCTGGCCGAACTGGCGCTCGAGCGGGGTCGCAACGGTGGCGCCCATGATTTCCGGGTTGGCGCCGGTCAGCGTTGCGGTGACCTGAATGGTCGGAAAGTCGACCTGCGGCAGCGGTGCCACCGGAAGCAACGGAAAGGCCACGATGCCCACGAGGGCCAGCGCGGCCATCAGGAGCGACGTCGCGATCGGACGGAGAATAAAAGGCTCGGAGACGTTCATTAAGATTTGTCCGCGGGCTGCGATGAGGCTGCCGCAGGCTTGATGGCGACGCGCGTTCCCACGTCAAGCCGCGACTGGCCGTCGGTTACGACATGCTCCCCGGGCGAAAGTCCTTTAGTGACGACCGCTAAGCTTTCGCTGACGGTCAGCGCCTGGATGGGGCGCTGCTCAACCGTATTGTCCGACTTGATGACCCACGCATACAAGCCGTCCGGGCCGCGCTGCACGACGACGGCCGGAACGGTCACCGCATCCTTGCGGGTCGTGACCAGAACACGGATACGCACGAACTCTCCAGGCCACAGCCGCCCATCCTGGTTGGGAAACTCGGCCTTGAGCCGGATCGTGCTGGTGGTCTGGTCGATCTGATTGTCGACGAGAAGGAGATGGCCCTGCGCCAGCTGCTGTACGTTGTCCTGATCGAAGGCGAGGACGTCGACGGCGCCGCGCAGCATCGCCTCATGCACCGGGCCAAGATCATCCTGTGGCAGGGTGAACACCGCCACGCTCGGCTTAATCTGCGTCAGCACCGTGAGCGGGTTGGCGTCGCTGGTGTGGATAATGTTGCCGATATCGATTTGCCGGAAGCCGACCACGCCGTCGATCGGCGCCGCGATGGTGGTGAAGTTGAGTTGGGTCTGGGCGGCTTCGATGGCGGCCTGATCGGCGTCGACGGTCGCCTTCAGCTGATCGACCTTGGCCTGTTGTGCGTCGACGTTCTGCTGCGTCTCGACGTTCTTGACCACCAACGTCTTAAACCGCGCCAGGTCCTTTTGTGCATCGATCAGCAAAGCCTCGTCCTGGGCCTTCTTGGCTACGGCCTGGTCGAGGGTGGCCTTGAACGGCGCCGGATCGATCCGGGCGATCACGTCGCCCTTCTTCACGTCCTGGCCCTGGCGAAAGTCGATGGAGACGAGCTGGCCGGTGACCTGGGCGCGAATGGCCACCGTGTTCAAGGCCATAACGGTGCCGAGCGCCTCGAAATAGATCGGAACGTCTTGCTGTCCCGCTTCGGTCATCGTGACCGGGACCGGCGGCGGGGTGGCGGCTTGGGCCTTCGGCTTTGCCAGCCAGGAAAACGCCGCCGCCACCACAACGGCCGCTGCGACCAACCCAGCGATCGTGAAGACGATCGTTCGGGTTTTGCGGCCCTGCATCAATGCTGTCATCCGTTTTAGCTTACCTTGCTCCGGCCTCCGCTGAAAGCCGCCGCGTCATTATCTGTTACCGTTGTAATTAGAATTTATAGCGGGTGAGCCGGGCCCGGGGAATTAAAAGTTCGGTAACGTGCGCAGGGCCACGGCGCGCATAAACAACGCGTAACTTTATTGTCCATCCCGAGGCTCTATCTCCGCAACAGCCGCAGCAGCGCGCCGGCGATAACCACGATGGCGACGATCGGGATCCAGATCAGGACCGCGCCCAGAAAGGCGATCATCACGATCGTGGCAACGGCGGCAATCGCGAGTAGCAGCAACGCGATGCCGAACGGCCCCATTCTGGTGACATAGATGCGGTGCGTTCCGCGTGTCTCGGTGAACCCGTAGGGACTCCAAGGCGATTGGTGCCCGCTACGGTCGGGCGGAATGATTTCGGGTTCTACGCGGGGTTGTTCCGGCTGGTTTTTGTCATCTGCCATGGCGTGCACCTTTTTGCGCTCGTGGTCGGGGCCGTTGGGTCGCGACCCTTACCTTAAGTCGGGGCCTATCTAGGCCGCGCCAAGGCGATCACAAGCCGATCACAAGCGGCACAATGCCGCTAACGCCCACCCGGCCGCTCAGCGCGAATGGGTGCGCGCGTGATGATCGTGCAAAAACTTTGTCAATTGCTCGCGCAAGCTTTCGTCGCGCTCGCCTTTGTGACCGAGCACCACCGCTCGCTCGAACACTGTGTGTTGCAGATCATGCGGGAGTTCGCTCCACAGATCGGCGGCTGCTGCTCCGAGGACAAGAAAATAACGCGCCGCGTTTTCATCGACGGCAGCTTGTTCCGATGGCGTGGGCATGGATCATCCTCAGGCGGTTTCGTAAACGTAGCCGACCGAATTGGTCCGGGCAACCTGAGGAAGAACAGGCGCGTCGCTCAGGGCTTTCTAGCTCGGCGCGACTTCCAGCAGGTCGAACCGGCCGAGACGGTAAACGGCGATCGACACCAGCCAGCTGCCAACAAAGATGGCGATGATCAAATAACCGAGGCTGCCGAAATTATCGTTGAGCGCGCCGATGACGTTCCAGAACGGACCTTCGAGTTTCAGTTGATCGGCAAGAAGGCCGAGCGCTTCGATGCCGCCGACGAGCACGGCCACCAGTACGGAGACGAACGTGATCGTCAGATTGTAATAGAGCTTGCGGATCGGTTTGCTGAAGGCCCAGCCGTAGGCGCCGAGCATCAGGATGCCGTCACTCGTATCGATCAGCGACATGCCGGCGGTGAACAAGGCCGGGAACACCATGATCGACCAGATCGGCAAGCCTTTGGACGCCTCGGCGGCGGAAATGCCGAGGAGGCCGATTTCGGTCGCGGTGTCGAAGCCGAGCCCGAACAGCAAACCCAGCGGGTACATGTGCCAGCTGCGCGACACCAGTCGGAACATGGGCCGGAACAGGCGCCCGAGCAGGCCGCGTTGCGCCAGCAAATGATTAAGGTCGTCCTCCGCGAAGGCGCGGCCGCGACGCACGTCCTGAAAAGTTCGATAGACGCTCAGCAGAATGAGCAGATTGGCGGCAGCGACAAGAAACAGAAATATCGCCGACGCCAGCGTGCCGATGACGCCGCCCACCAGCTTGAATGACTCGAAACGGCCTTCAAGAGCGCCGGTCGCAAACGCAACCGCGGCGGACGCGAGCACCACGACGGTCGAATGGCCAAGGGAAAAGAACAAGCCGACCGAGATGGGCCGCTTGCCTTCCTGCATCAGCTTGCGCGTTACATTGTCGATCGCCGCGATGTGGTCGGCGTCGACCGCGTGGCGCAGGCCGAATGTGTAGGCGAGGAACGCCGTGCCGACCAGAACCGGGTAGTCGTGGAATGCGATCAGCGCCCAAACCCAGGCCAGCACATTGGCGCCAATCAGCACGGCAAGGAGGCCGGTGATCTTGCCGCCCAGTTCGGCATCCTGGTCGTTGAACAAATTGCTGATCGTGCGCATGAAGACTCCGCGTCCGGCCATCGGCACGTCCGGTCGCGCCCCATCGATACGATGGGGCTTATGCGCATGCAAGAGTCCGTGAGACGATTAAATTAAATCGTCATACCGGCGCAGCCCGCAGGACTTACCGGCGTCATCATTCCGGCTGGATGCCGGCGGTGCGAATCACTTCGCCCCAGCGTCGCGTTTCTTCCTTGATGAAGGCCGCTATCTCGGCCGGCGTCCCGCCGCCCAGGGTGGCGCTGAGTTTTTGATAACGCTCGAGCAGATCGGGCGCCTGCATCGCCTTGTTGGCGGCAGCATTCAGCTTGGCGATGATCGGAGCCGGCGTTTTTGGCGGAGCGGTCAGCGCATTCCAGGTGTCGGATTCGCAACCCTTCACGCCGGATTCGTCCAGGGTCGGAATGTCCGGCACTGCGGCAACCCGCTGCTTGGTGGCGACGGCGAGAATTCTGGCTCTGCCGGATTTGTGCAGTTCCAGCGACGTAGCAAGCTCGGTGAACATCAGGTCGACGTGGCTCGCGATCAGGTCGTTGAGCGCCGGTCCAGTGCCCTTGTACGGCACATGGACAAGCTTGGTGTGGGTGATCGACTCGAACAGGGCGGCGGTCAGATGCGACGTGGTGCCGGGGCCCTGCGACGCATAGTTGAGCTTGCCCGGATTCCCCTTGGCGTAGGCGATCAGTTCCTGGACGGTCTTGGCGGGGAAGTCCGGCCGCACCAGCAGTACGTTCGGGATATGCGACATGATGGCGACCGCCTCGAGCTGCGCCGGGTCGTAATCGAGCCCCTTCAAGAGGAGTCCGTTGGTGGTGATTGGCGCCGGTTGCGAGGCGAGCAGCGTGTAACCGTCCGGGGTGGAATGGAAGACCGCGTCAGCCCCGACGCTGCCGCCGGCGCCGGCCCGGTTTTCCACCGGAAATGCCTGGCCGAGCTCGGCGCTCATTTTTGCCGTCACGATCCTCGCAAATGCGTCGACGCCGCCGCCCGCGGCCGTCGAAACGATGACGCGGACAGAATGGTCGGGAAACGTCGCGGCGTCCTGCGCGTTCGCCAGGCGTGGCACCACGGCAAAGCCGAGCGTGGTGATGATGGCCGTACGGCGCGAAATGATGCGGCCGGATCTGGTGAAAGACTTGGCGCGAGACATGGCGCAAGCTCCTCGTATCAATCTCGAAGGCATGCCATAGCGCAGATCGCAGGCTAAGTCCCGCGACGCGCTGCCGCTGTGTTGCCGGCAGTTCACAAACCGCATCGGCGCCCATAGGATCGCGCCGCAAAAGGGAGAGGCGCGTAATGAGCAAGCTCGATTTCATCATCGAAGAACTGGTGACCGCCAACCGCATTCTGGCGAACGAAGGCGTGGTCGATTCGTTCGGCCATGTCAGCGCCCGCCATCCCGACAATCCGGAGCGCTATCTGCTCTCCCGCGCCCGCGCCCCGGAACGCATCGAGCGCGACGACATCGTCGAATACAAGCTCGATGGCACGCCGATCGACGAGCGTGGCCGCGCGCCCTATTTGGAGCGCTTCATCCACGGAGCGATCTACGAACGGCGGCCGGATGTGCATTCAGTGGTGCATAACCATTCGCCGAGCGTGATCCCGTTCGGCGTCACCGGGAAGAAGCTCAAACCGCTCCTGCATATGTGCGCCTCGATCGGTCACGAGGTGCCGATCTGGGATTCTCACGACAAGTTCGGCGACACTACGCTGCTTGTCACCGACATGGACATGGGCCGCGATCTTGCGCAGGCGCTCGGCCCGCGTCCGACCGCGCTGATGCGTGGCCATGGCGCCACCGTGGTCGGCCGCTCGGTTCGCCACTCCGTCTTTGTCTCGGTCTATCTGGAAGTCGGCGCCAAGCTGCAGACGCAATCGATGGCGATAGGCGAGATCAAATTTCTCACGCCCGGCGAGGTCGACAAGATTGTCGCCCGCGTCACCGACTACACGCTCAACCGCGCTTGGGAGAACTGGGCCCGCCGCGCCGGGCGGGAGATGCAATCAGCTTAATCCTCATCCTGAGCTGCGACCCCCGACTTGATCGGGGGGAGCCTCGAAGGATGCGGCAGACGCGCTCGAGCCGTCACCCTTCGAGGGCCGCGCTTCGCGCGGCCACCTCAGGGTGAGGATAGACAATTACTCCGCGGCGAGGCGCACTTCCGGCGCGGCGGCGCGCACGTCGGAATCGACGTACTCCTCGAACTGCACGAAGTTCTTCTGGAACATGCCGACGAGCTTGCGCGCGGTCTGGTCGAATTCGAGCTTGTTCTGCCAGGTTTTCTGCGGATAGAGTAGGTGCGGCTCGACGCCGGCCAACTGGGTCGGCACCGCAAAACCGAAGTACGGATCGGTGCGGAATTTTGCGTTCTTGAGCGAGCCGTCGAGCGCGGCGGTGAGCAGCGTGCGCGTCACCTTGATGGGCATGCGGCGGCCGACGCCGTAGATGCCGCCGGTCCAGCCGGTATTGACCAGCCAGCAATCCACCTCATGGGCGCTGATCAGCTCGCGCAGCAGATTGCCGTAGACCGACGGATGCCGCGGCAGGAACGGTGCGCCGAAGCAGGTCGAGAATTCCGGCTCGACGCCGACCAGGCCTTTCTCGGTGCCGGCGACCTTGGCGGTGTAGCCGGAGAGGAAGTGATACATTGCCTGCGCGGGCGTCAGCTTGGCGATTGGCGGCATCACGCCGAACGCGTCGGCCGCGAGCAGCACGATGTTCTTCGGCACGTCGGCGCGGCCGGTGCGCGAGGCATTGGGAATAAAGTCGAGCGGATAAGCGGCGCGCGTGTTCTCGGTCTTCGACTCATCGTCGAAGTCGCAGATGCGCGTCTCGGGATCGAACACGACGTTTTCCAGCACGGTGCCGAAGCGGTGCGTGGTGGCGTAGATCTCCGGCTCCGCTTCCGCGGACAGCTTGATGCATTTGGCGTAGCAGCCGCCTTCGAAATTGAACACGCCCTGCGGGCCCCAGCCGTGCTCGTCGTCGCCGATCAGCGTGCGCTTTGGATCGGCGGACAGCGTCGTCTTGCCGGTGCCGGACAGGCCGAAGAACAACGCGACGTCGCCCGCTGGCCCGACATTGGCCGAGCAGTGCATCGGCATCACGCTGTCGGCGGGCAGATAATAGTTGAGAACGGTGAACACCGACTTCTTCATCTCGCCCGCATAATAAGAGCCGCCGATCAGAATGATGCGGCGGCTGAAATCGAGCGCGATGACAGTTTCGCTGCGCACGCCATGACGTTTCGGATCGGCCTTGAATGACGGCAGGCACAGGATGGTGAAGTCCGGTACGTAATGCGCAAGCTCACTGCGCTCGGGCCGGATCAGCAGCGCGCGAATGAATTGGGAGTGCCAGGCAAGCTCCGTATAGACGCGCGCCTTGATGCGATATTTTTGATCGGCGCCGCCGTAGAGGTCCTGCGCGAACAGCGTCTTGCCTTTGACATGCGCCAGGAAATCATCGAACAGCAGCTGGAACTTTTCGTCTGACAGGCGGCCGTTCTTTTCCCACCAGACGGATTTTTCGGTTTGCGCATCGACGACCACGAACTTGTCCTTGGGACTGCGGCCAGTATGCACGCCGGTCTCGGCGCAGAACGCGCCGCCATACACAAGCGAGCCCTCGCGGTTGGCGACTGCATGCTCCACAAGCGCTGTGTCGGGGAGATTCCAGTGGATCGCGGCCAAATCTTTCAGGCCGAATTTGTCCGCACCATGGGCGCCGTTTCTGAGACCCGTTTCCTTCACCCTCGCCTCCGCTGATAGGCCCGCGTATGCCCGCTGGGGCCTTGAACACCTGTGTTGCCCATAGGAGTACCACTGCCCGCGAACAGCGTGCCTATATCGGGCATCTGAGCGTCTGCCAAGACCAACTCCTCTACAACCCTAACCGAAAAAGACGATGCGCGTTCCGTGCTGCGGCGCAACGTAAACCCTGGCGGAGGTTGATGGTGGATTAAGCCTAGCTGATGGCTGCCCGCTTAAGCGGCACGCGTTACGCAGCACGTGCCTTGGCGGCCAGTTCGACCACCGCTTTGCGCAACGCTTGCGTATCGGTGACGCGCTCCGGGAATGGCAGGCGCAGCGTCGCGTCGCCGAGCGCAAGGTCGAGGCCCTCAGGATCAAGTCCGGTGAGCCGCCATTTGCCGTCCTCGGCGCCCAGGAGCCGTGTCGCATAGAGCTGGATGGCTTGGGCGTGATCTTCGTTCATGTGAGCGACGGCGCCAGCTTCGGCTTCAATCAGGTTTTCGGCATCCGCCACGTCGGCGATCACGTCGTTGGCTTGCAAGTCAGCCGCACGGGCAAAACCGCCGTTAAGATGCGCCGATACGGTGCGCAGGCGCCAGAAGGAAAAATCGGCGAAGCCGGCGTAAAGCTCCGACTTGGGATGCCGGGCAAGGAAGCGCCGCCGCACCCGCGGTTCGTCCGCGTCCCCCGGCGCCACTTGAATATATGTGCCGAGCAGGGTCAGGCGCGGATGGGCGAGGGGGTCGCCCTTGCCGGTTGACGCAAGCAGCACCGAGGCGCGGCCATCGGCTTCGAGGTTGGCGGTGTGGGTGGACAGCCGCGAGACGAGAATTAACGGCGCGCCGTCCACATCGGTCGCCACGTTAACGAGTGAAGCAAACGGATGCCCGGTATTGCGGTCGATGGTCGCGAGCGAACCGGCTCGCGTCGTCCGCAACAGGCCCTTGGCGACGGATTTAGGGTCGAAGTCCGGAACTGGGGCGTTTTCCGGTAGCCGATTCGGCATGACGCCCGGCAGCGGGACGGCCGCAGCCGCGGGGGCGGCCTTCGTGGGGGCGGCTTTATCGGCTTCGGCCATGGGAGGCATTCCTTTCCAATTCCTTTCCTATGTCATTCCAAGTCACAGGAATTGCCCTGATTTTGCCTTGTGCGGTCACACTTCCGCCCCCACATGCATATTTAGAGCATGTGGGGCCGGGCTGATGATGCTGCGGCCGACTCATGCTAGAAAGCCGCCCATGCCCACAATCGCTCTCGTCGACGACGACCGTAATATTCTCACATCGGTCTCTATCGCGCTCGAGGCCGAGGGATACCGTATAAACACCTATACGGACGGCGCTTCCGCCCTTGACGGTTTCAAGACCGCGCCGCCGGATCTTGCCATTCTCGACATCAAGATGCCGCGCATGGACGGGATGGAGACTTTGCGCCGTCTGCGGCAGAAATCGGACCTGCCCGTGATCTTCCTCACCTCCAAGGATGAGGAGATCGACGAGTTGTTCGGCCTGAAAATGGGCGCCGACGATTTCATCAGAAAACCGTTCTCACAGCGTCTGTTGGTCGAGCGCGTGAAGGCCGTGCTGCGCCGCGCTTCGCCCAAGGATGGCGTTGTCACCAAAGAAGCCGACAGCAAAGTTTTGGAGCGCGGGCTTCTGCGCATGGATCCGGAGCGGCATACCTGCACCTGGAAGAACGAGCCGGTGACGCTCACCGTCACCGAGTTCCTCATCCTGCAGGCGCTGGCGAGCCGGCCCGGGGTGGTGAAGAGCCGCAATGCCCTGATGGATGCGGCCTACGACGACCAGGTTTATGTGGACGACCGGACCATCGACAGCCACATCAAACGGCTGCGCAAAAAGTTCAAGGCGAGCGACAACGAGTTCGACATGATCGAAACGTTGTACGGCGTCGGTTATCGTTTCAAGGAATGACGGCCAGCCGTTGGCGTGTTATGCGTCGTGCTGACGTGACAACGTCAGAGAACCCGGGCCGGGTCACCGAGAGCGGTTGCCCGCTATAGCAGCGCCAGTGCGCGAGCGACCGGCGGGCGTAGAGGCAAGCTGCCAAAGATGTGATCACAAACAATAATGGCCCGCTGACTGGGATGGCTGACGTGCGGTAGTAATGGCGTGTGGTTCCTTTCCACCCTGCCCTTAGGGGGGTGGGAAGGAGCTAAACCGAATCCCGGCAGACCAGTGCTCGATAAGACTGCAGATATCGCCGAAAACAGGGCCCCTCAGTTGGCCCCGGCGGAGTCACACGTCGAGGCCGAAGCGCCCCGGGGGGCGGGAGTTGCGCGTCACGGCGTCGCCAGGGTTACGGCGTGGCTGCGGTGGGCCTGGCAGTTCTTCATTACCCAAAGCTTTTCGAGCCTCACGCGGCGCATCGTGTCGCTCAACGTCGCGGGACTCCTCGCGCTCTCGGTCGGCATCATTTATCTGTCACAGTTTCGCGCCGGCCTGATCGATGCGCGTATCCAGAGTTTGCAAGTTCAGGGTCAAATCATCGCCGGCGCCATTGCGGCTTCGGCGACGGTCGATAGCGATTCATCGATCACCATCGATCCGGATAAGCTGCATACCCTGCAGCTCGGGCAAAGCTACGGTCCCTCCGAGGACGCGCTCTACGGCATCGATTTCCCCATCAATCCGGAGCGAGTGGCGCCGATCCTGCGCCGCCTGGTCTCGCCCACCAAAACGCGCGCGCGCATTTATGACCGCGACGGTGTCCTTTTGGTTGACAGCCAGGATCTGTACGGCCCCGGAGAAATACTGCGCTTCGACCTGCCGCCGCCAAATGCACCGAAACCCGGTCTGATCGGGCGCACCGTCGCCAAGCTGCGCACGTGGCTCGGGCGGGGCGACCTGCCGCTCTATCACGAGCTCGGCCCCGAGGGCGGCAAGGGCTATGAGGAAGTCGCGGTAGCGCTCAACGGTCAGGATGGGAGCAAGGTGCGCATCACCGATCGCGGCGATGTTATTGTTTCGGTCGCGGTGCCGGTGCAGCGCTTCCGCGCGGTGCGTGGCGCGCTCATGCTCTCCACGCAAGGCGCCGACATCGACAACATGGTGACGGCGGAGCGGCTCGCCATTCTCAAGGTCTTTCTGATCGCCGCCGCCGTCATGGTCGTACTCTCGATCCTGCTGGCCGGCACCATCGCCGAACCGGTGCGGCGGCTCGCGGACGCCGCCGAGAGCGTGCGCCGGCGCATTCGCACACGCGTCGAAATTCCCGATTTCACGCGCCGCCACGACGAGATCGGGCACTTGTCGGGCACATTGCGCGATATGACTGATGCGCTGTATCGGCGCATGGAAGGAATCGAACGCTTTGCGGCCGACGTCGCGCACGAACTGAAAAATCCGCTGACGTCGCTGCGTTCGGCGGTGGAAACGTTGCCGGTGGCCAAGACGGAAGAAAGTCGGGCGCGCCTGCTTGCGGTCATCCACCACGATGTCCAAAGGCTCGACCGGCTGATTTCCGATATTTCGGACGCCAGCCGGCTCGACGCCGAGCTGCAGCGCCAGGAGGCCGAGCCGGTTGATCTCGCCAAGCTCCTGAGCACCGTCGTCGCCGTCGCCAATGAAGTAAAGCGTGACGATGGTGTGAACGTCACGCTGAGATTCGAAGGCGGCGGCATGCGCTCGTTCCAGGTGCCGGGTCACGACTCGCGTCTCGGTCAGGTCGTCGACAATTTGATCGAGAATGCGCGATCGTTCTCTCCACAGAACGGAACGGTGCGGGTCACCTGCCGCCGAACAAAAGATGGTGTGGAGATTCTCGTCGATGACGACGGCCCGGGCGTACGGCCGGATGCGTTCGAAAAGATATTCGAGCGTTTTTATACCGATCGCCCGCATCAGGGTTTTGGCCAGAACTCCGGTCTTGGGTTGTCGATCTCCAAGCAGATCATGGAAGCGCACGGCGGTTCCATCTGGGTCGAGAACCGCATGACCACGGAGGGACCGCCGGAGGTGCTCGGCGCGCGGTTCATTGTGCGCTTGCCGTCAACGTGATGGCGGATGACGTCGGCGACCATTCACGCCTCGGCGGTGCTGACAGGCGCACGCGCGGTGTTGATCCGCGGACCGTCCGGCGCCGGAAAATCGCGGCTCGCGCTCGATCTCATCGAAGCCGGCCGGAGCGGTCCTTTGCGGTTCGCGCGGCTTGTCGGCGATGACCGCGTCCACGTGCAAGCCGCCGGCGGGCGTTTGCTGGTGCGCCCGGCCGAGGCCCTGGCGGGTCTGATCGAGGTACGCGGCCTTGGCATCCTGCGGCTGCCTTACGAGCCGAGCGCTGTGGTCGGTCTTGTTGTCGATCTTGGCGCCTGCGCCGAACGCTTGCCGAATCCGGGGGAGGGGCAGGCGACCGTTGAGGGAATAGGCTTGCCGCGGCTTGCCGTCGCAGACGGGAAGGGGGCCTTGCGGGCGGTGCTGGCCCTGCTCACTTCAGGAGCGGCGGATTTTGCCAGCCGGACCTCGCCACTTTTGTGACTTAAATCCTATTTGGCGAACAACGTCCCCATGGTTGGAGATTTGTAACCCGACCACTGTTAAACTCGTCAGTTCGGGCGTGGGGGCCAGTCCCCGGTGATTAATATTATCCCATTCGACTTTGGTCTACCGCAATGCAACAACCCCCCGACATCGCCGATAAGGCCTCTTGCACTGAGACTTTGGATAGAGATGATGAGGGGCCTTTCGTGCGGTGCAACCGGGAAGCGCCGGCGGTGAATTCCATGATCGGTCTTGTGCTCGTCACCCACGGGAGGCTCGCTGTCGAGTTCCGTGCTGCCTTGGAGCATGTGGTCGGGCCGCAGACCCAGATCGAGGCGGTCACCATCGGTCCCGAGGATGACGTCGAGGCGCGCCGCAAGGACATCATCGAGGCGGTCAAACGCGTCGATAGCGGCGATGGTGTTGCGATACTGACCGACATGTTTGGCGGCACGCCCTCCAATCTCGCCATCTCGGTGATGAGCCGGCCCAAGGTCGAGGTGCTCGCCGGCATCAATCTCCCCATGCTGGTCAAGCTCGCCAAAGTTCGCGGCGAGTGCCCGCTCGCCGATGCCGTTGCGGCCGCGCAGGAGGCCGGGCGTAAATATGTGACCATCGCCAGCCGGGTGCTCAACGGCAAATGAGCCGCGGCGAGGGCGAGCCGCCCGCCGGCGCGGGCGCTGTCGTCCGCATCTTCTCCATTCGCAACAAAAAAGGGCTGCACGCGCGAGCGGCTGCAAAATTTGTGCAGACCGTGGAGAAATTCGACGCCAAGGTGTGCGTCACGCGCGGCGGTGAAACGGTCGGCGGTACCTCGATCATGGGTCTTCTGATGCTCGCGGCCTCGCCCGGCACCTCGATCACCGTCGAGGCGGCCGGCAAAGAGGCGCTCGATGTGATCGAAGCCCTGTCGGCCCTCATCGGTGCGCGTTTCGGCGAGGACGATTAAGCCCCGTCACTTGCGGCGGTTTGTAGCCCGGCTACGCGGAAGAAATCTCGGCGGCGGCCTTTTTCAGATCGGCAACGAATTGCCGATAGGCCTTCTGTTTGTCGTTCTCGTCCTCGATGCGCAACAGCGACGATGGATGCACGGTGACAAAGAGTTTCGTGCCGTCCGCCAGGCTCATGGCCTCGCCGCGTATTTTGCTGATCGTTACGGTCTTGCCGGTGAGGCTACGGGCTGCGGTCACGCCGAGCGCGACGATTGCCGATGGCTGGACGAGTTTGCGTTCGTCGTCGAGCCAAATCTTGCAGCGCTCGATTTCGTAATTGTTAGGACGCTTGTGCAGCCGGCGTTTGCCGCGCATTTCGTGCTTGAAGTGTTTGACCGCATTGGTGACGAAAGTTTTGTCGCGGGCAATGCCGGCGTCCCGAAGCGCTTGGTCCAGGACGCGGCCGGCCGGGCCGACGAACGGCTTGCCGGCGATGTCCTCCTTGTCGCCGGGCTGCTCGCCCACCAGCATAAACGTCGCGTGGCTCGGCCCCTCTCCGGGTACGCTGGGTGGCATCGCGATAAAGCGGGCAGCGCTTGCAGTCCTGCTCAGACTGGGCAAGCTGGTGCAGCGACTTGACCGGTTCGGGTGACTCCGCGTCCATGCCGACACAATGCGCTGCCTCGCGCCGAGTTCAAAAGGGCAATATATAAAGGTATCTTTATGTCTTTATTGCTGGGCTGGCTGGCCTCTGCTATAGGCTCGCGCGCACACCCCGGAAGATTAGCGACCCGGAACCCAGCACCTCGCCAAAAGGACCGTTATGAACACCGCGACCAAGCCGAAAGCCGCTGCCGCCGCCGACTACATTGTCAAGGACATTGGCCTCGCCGAGTTCGGCCGCAAGGAAATCTCGCTCGCCGAAACCGAGATGCCGGGCCTGATGGCGACGCGCGAGGAGTACGGCCCGAAGAAGCCGCTCAAGGGCGCGCGCATCGCCGGCTCCTTGCACATGACGATCCAGACCGCGGTGCTGATCGAGACGCTCAAGGAGAT
>JBAUYV010000484.1:0-7273 GCA_049584975.1 Xanthobacteraceae bacterium
GCGATAGGAGATGCGGGGGTCGAGCCAACCATAAAGCAGGTCTGCGATCAGGTTGAACAGAATGACCAGACAGGCGAAGACGAAGGTCACGGCCATGATCACCGGCGTGTCGTTCGCCAATATTGCGCTGATCAACAGCGAGCCGATGCCCGGTACGCGAAAGATCTGTTCGGTGATGATGGCGCCGCCAAAGACGATCGGCATCTGCAATGCGACAAGCGTCACCACTGGGATCAGCGCGTTGCGCACGATGTGCTTGAGCACGACCACGCGCTCGGGGAGTCCTTTGGCGCGCGCCGTCGTAACATAGTCGAGGCGGACCACGTCGAGGACCGAGGCGCGCACGAAGCGCATCCACGCCGCCCCTTGAAAGAGGCCGAGCACCAGGACCGGCATGATCGCCTGGCGGATATAGGCCCAATAGAGCGGGAGTCCGCGGCCGCCGAGATCGGTCCGATACACGAACGGCAGCCAGTGCAGCTTGACGCTGAACAGCAGGATGAAGACGAGGCCGGTAAAGAATGTCGGCAGCGAAAACCCGATCAGCGCCAAACTGCTGGCGACCTGGTCAAAGACCGAATACGGCCGCACCCCGGCATAGACGCCGACCGGCACCGCGATCAGCAGGGCAAGGATCTGCGAGGCGCCAAGCACGAAGAGGGTCGTTGGCAGACGCTGCATGATCAACGCGCCGACATTGATCCGGCTGGCGAACGAAAAGCCCCAATCGCCGTGCAGCATCGCCGCGAGCCAATGGAGGTAGCGGATCGGCAACGGGTCGTCGAGGCCGAATTTGGCCCGCAAACCGGCGGCAACCGAGGGCGGGATCGAGGGATCGGTCGCCAGATCGGAAAACGGGTCGCCGGGGGCGAGCGCCAGGATCCCGAACAACACAATGCTGATCGCCAACAGGCTCGGCAGCGTCAGCAGCGAGCGCCTGACGAAGTAGCGGAGCACTAGCGCCCGAGAGACCGGCTGCGGCGGCTGGCCGACCCGCCGCTGTGGATCGGCTCACGCATCGGCGTACCAGTCGTGAAGATCCCAGATATAGCTGTCCCAGCCGGACAGCAGCACATGCAGCCTGGTCGAGACCGCCGCCACGCTCGGCCGATAGACGACCGGGATGACCACCACATTCTTGATCACGAGGTCGTTCATCTTGATGAACAGCGCCGCCCGCTTGACCGGGTCGGTCTCGTGTTCGGCGGCGTGATAGAGCGCGTCGTAATCGGCATTCTGCCAGCGGGTGATGTTGCGGCCCTGCCACTTGTTGCTCTTGCTCGCGATCTCCGACGACAGGAATTGGCGCATGAAACTGCTCGGGTCGGGCTGCGTCATCGTCGTCGTGAACATCTGAAGGTCTGCGTAGAACTTGGTATAGGTGTCCGGATTGCCGACGTCCGACGAGAAAAAAACCGAGGCCGGAACCGTCTTCAGCTCGACATCGATGCCGGCTTTCTGGCAAGCCTGCTTGACGATTTCCTGGGTTTTCTGGCGCGGGGCGTTGATCGAGGTCTGAAAGACGAGCTTGAGCTTGATGCCATCTTTCGCGCGAACGCCGTCGGCGCCCGGCTTCCAGCCGGCTTTGTCGAGGATCGCGGTCGCCTTGGCGATATCGAAGGTATACGAGGTGTCCGTCGATACGAAGCGGTGCGGATTGTTGATGAAATTGGCGGTCGCCTTGCCGGTCCGGCCATAGATGTATTTCTGCACCGAAAGGCGGTCGACCAGCATATTGAGCGCCTGGCGCACTGCCGGGTCGGTCAGGAACGGGTGCTTGGTCTTGATGCTCGAGCGTTCGCCGTCGACCTCCTTACTTGGGTCAGTGTTGTTGAGCTCGATATGCTCGATGTTGCCGCTCGCGAAGATCACAACGTGACCTTTGCCGCTCGCTTCGAGGTGCTTCAGCAGTTCATCCTCAACCTGCATGTTCCAGGCGAAATCATATTCGCCGGTCTGCAAAACCGCCCGCGCGGCCGATACAGCGTCGCCACCGCCCTTCATCTCGATCGCGTCGAAATAGGGTCGGTTGAGAATGTGATAGTTTGGATTGATCTTGCCACGGACCAGATCGGCCGGCCTGAAGTCGACGAACAGATAAGGGCCGGTGCCGACCGGCGAAAGGTTCGCCGGCGCTTCGCGCGAACTGGCGCCCTTGTACTTCTCGAACAGGTGCTTCGGCACGATCATGCCGCGCGGGCCGACAAAAGCATCCGCCCAGAACGGCGTCGGCTTCTGGAAATCGATGCGGATCGTGTGGTCGTCGATCTTTGTGACCTTGATATCCTTGTAGGTGCCGATCGTCGTCGCCGCGGTGGCCGGGTCGGAGGCGTATTCCCAGTTAAACACGCAGTCAGCGGCCGAAAACGGCTGGCCATCGTGCCATTTGACGTTCTTTTCCAGCTTCCAGACCACCCACTTGGCGTCCTTGTCGAGCGTCCCTCCCTCGAAGCTCGGCACCTCGGCGGCGAGCAGCGGCACCAGATTGCCGTCGGGATCCCACCCCGCAAGCGGCTCGTAAAATATGCGCGAGCCATCCTGATCCTTGGTGCCAACGGCGAAATGCGGATTGAGCAGGGTCGGGCCCTCCCACCACAGCAGCTTGAGCGTGCCGCCGCCGCCGGCCTTGGTCGGCTTGTACTGGAAGCTCGTCGCGGCCATCGCCACCCCGCCATCAGCGAGCATCTGGGCCACCAATGGCGCGCTGAGGCCGAGCGCCATCATGTCGCGGAGGAACGCCCGCCGCGAGCGCTTTCCGGTCCGCACTTCCTCGATCTGCTGGCGTAATTGACGTCGGTTGAGCATCGAGGCCCCCCTTTTCGCAAAGAACCAAAATTCCCGCCGCCCCAGCGGTCAATCCATACGCCGTTTTGCCGCCGCGTGGTAGTCCGCTGGTAATCAAAGACAAAAGGAAAGGCCGCCCCATCGCCAGAGGTCCGTGCGCGTAACAAATCCCTTTGGCGTCATCGGAACTCGGCGAAAGATTGCCTGGGACAAAACGCAAAAACCGCGCCCGGCACGCAGCCAAGCGGGGTTGTTAACATCTTGAGCTGCTTGTCGAAACGGGATGCTCTGATGCCTCGACCTCCAGACCCGCAGATGGGTGAAGGCGTCAGGCTGCTGCTGCGTCGCCAACGATGATTTCGGCCAT
This sequence comes from Xanthobacteraceae bacterium, assembly GCA_049584975.1. GTDB lineage: Bacteria > Pseudomonadota > Alphaproteobacteria > Rhizobiales > Xanthobacteraceae > BOG-931. The sequence goes on from JBAUYV010000484.1 coordinate 3,152, forward strand.
CGTCCGCTGGTCGCGGAACGCCAAGTGCTCGCCGATAGCGACGTCGCGGGCCGCGGTGGCGGCTTCGACCTTGCGCCAGGCGCCGTGGGCCGGAAAGCCGATCACGGCATCGCGGGCATGGGCGCAGACGCAGCAGCTCCTGCAGGTGGCGTCGGTGTAGGTCGCCGGGCAGACTGCAATCCGCCTACCCGCCGGCGTGTACCGGGGCAAGGATGCCGTGCGGTCCCGCCAGTCGCCGATCGTCTCCGTCCACTGGTCGGGTCGCCGCTTGTACCGTTGGCGGAGTGCTTTGCGCGCATAGGGGCGAGCGAGCACGGTCACCACCGGGGCGATCGCCAGCTCGGTCAACCGGCCCGACTGCGCGGGGTTATTGGCCGAGAGGTTGACTATGAAGCCGGCGGCGACGGAAGCGGCGATCAGATGCCGGTTCTCGGCGCTGACAGCGGGCGGGATCGCCGCGATCGACATCGCTGGCGCGCTGTTCACGCTCCTGACCCACCCCAAGCGGCGGGGCGGAGGCGACATCCCGAACACCCGGGAGGAAGCCCTGACCCGCGGCAGCAAGGCGGTGTGGCGGGGTGTCAACAGCATTCAAGGGAGGTGGCGCGGCTGTCGCGTCCTCGGCACCAGGGCGCTCGCCAATGGTGACCCAGCCTGGCCGACGACCGACGAGGTGCTGAGCACCGGCGCCGACATCAGCGCACTGGCCATCAAGCATCTCGTCGCCGTCAGCCACTTCTAGCCGACCCTCGACCCTGCTGCGCAGAAGTGCAGTGGGGTCGAGCCGTCGGAGCATTCCGCTCCGATGGAGCAACCCCCATGAAAGTACACTTCATCGCCGTCTCGCAGAACGCGAAGACCGGCCCGATCCCCGTCTCGATCATCGAGCGGGCGTCATGCTGGCCCGGCTGCGCGCCCTACGAGAATGGCTGCAACGCCGAGACCGGAATTCTCACCCTGCACTGGGCTCGCGTCATCACCGAGAACGGGCTTGTGGGTGAAGGCGATCACGCTCTTGCCGGTGTTGGCGGCGATGAGCTCTTGCAGCATCGCGCCGTCGATGGCCGGACCGTATCCGGGCAGATCGCCGGCTTGCCCATAGCGCCACAGACGGCCGGGCCGGAGTGCCGCGATCTTGGCGCAGAACTCGGTCCAGGGCCCGCCGGCGAGACCGCGGGAGACGCCGGATCGGCCTTTTCGAAGGCCTTTGGCCAGGGGTGCGGGCCGTGAAAGGCGAGCATGCCGGCGAGGGTCGGCACCTGGCCGAATTTCTCCGGGTCCAGGTATTCGAGCGTGTCGAGGTTGACGATGACTCGGCGCTGGCCCTCGGCCACTTCATCGGGCCGGATGCTATGCCAATCGCCGGAGCGCGGCGGGCGCTGGACGTCGATCGGCCGCATGCCGACGCGCTTGCAAAAGGCGAGATCGTCGGCGCTGTAGTGGGTGTCGATGACATATTCGGCGACACCGCTGCCGCCGAACGCGCGCGCCACCGGTTTGACGGCGACGCAATAGCTGCTGCCCCATGTGGCCTTGAAGAACCGCACCGAGCAGGCCCCTTCGAGAAAGGCGGCAACCTCGTCCGAGAGGTCGGCGAAGACCGGCTGGCCCGGGTCAGGCTTCTCGTCCTCCTTGTCGCGGAGGGCGGAGTAGAGCGTTGACAGGGGCGCCCCATCCCAGCCGGGAAGGTCATCATCCTCGGCATAGTCGCCCTGGACGAGGACACGCTTTCCGGCCCATCGCCCAACGAGGGGTGACTGGGACAGATCGGCCGGCAGGTTGCCGCCATGGCCGAGACCAATGCCACGAGAGCGGTGCAGGTGCCCGGCCGGGTGAAGAGCTGCTCGGCGGCTTTGAGGCCGCAACCGACATCGTAGGGCATGAACGCCTCGGCGAGGTCGGGGCAGAGGGAGATGTGGTACTGACCCATCGGGGTCTCTCCTTAATGCCGGAGCGGAAGTGCTCCGACGCCTCGACCCCCGCCAGCTGCTGCTGACGAGGGGAGGAGGCTGTTTCCGCCGGCGGGGGGAGTGCCGTGGGTCGAGCCGCTCCTTGACGATCTTCGCGATCTTCCAAGCGGCGAGATCGAGCTCGCCGGCGATCTGAGCCCAGATCATCGGGGTGCGGTGCTCCGGCAGGCGGCGGATAGCTCCACGGCGCTGGCCTGATAGGCATTGGCCGCCGTGTTCAGGACGCCGGCCACCTTGTCGGGGGCGCCGACGTCGAGGTTCAGCGCAGGATCCACGGCGCCGCTCCGCGATCAGCACAAGACAGGCTTCGAGCCGCAGCCACTCCTCCGGCGTGTTGTCCCAGGAATGCAACGACCGGGCTGCCGCCTGGGCCTTCACGACCGAGATGTTCGGATGGCTGACGATGGTCTTGGCTTGGTCGACGGTGAGTTCGCGGCCGGTGTGCCGGCGCACGGCGTAGAGTTTGATGATGTTCATGAGAAGCGTGGATCGGCGTGGAATAAGGCCCCCTTGGTTGCTTATACCGGTTTCGCGCGAGGAAAATAAATCGGACAATGCGGTTGGTTCGACTGGCCCGACGCTCTCCCTCCGGACTCGAGCGGGGTCGCGGGTCCCATTAGCTGTTCGAACTGGCTCGGAGACGATAGCCACCGCCGGAGAGAGTTGAATTCGAACTCTGGCGCCATGCGTGCCAGGGTGCGTAACAGACGGCCAATCATAGGATAGTCGGCCGGCCCGTAGAATGCGATGTCGGACGCAAGGTCGAGTTCGTGTTCGAGTGCGACGTCGAGCAAGGCGAGGAAGTCCTCGGTCGTTGTCGCCGGCGCATCCCGGATTTCGGCCACGAGCGCGTTTATTTGGAGGAGGAGCCTCGCTTGACCCTTGCGCATTAGTTTTAGGTCAGCCCCCCTGGCGCGGGCTGCTTCGATTTCAACTGCTAGCTGATGGTGTTCGTTCTCAAGCTTAACCCATTGTTTGTGCAGAACAGAGGTTGAAGGCTGTGGACTTTCTGACACGGCTTGACTCACTAAGTCACTGTCGGGATACACACCAAGCCAGCGGGACCGACGGGCCCGAGAATAGTAGCTGTTCGCGGGACAAGCGCCTACCATATCCCATTCAGCGCATTGCAGCCACCTTAACGAGGGGCAAGGCCTAAACTGGCCCGGCAGGGCACCCATGCCGGACGACCGCCGGGCATCGACTGCCTCTTTCTTTCTTCCAGAATATACCGATGCTCACGACCCACTCAGGCTATTTTGCAGTTATTCCTCGATTTTCTCCGATGTCCCGACCCGCTTCGGGTATGGGCGGACGAGGGTTATGACGCGAGGTATGTCGACTTTTTGATTGAGACGGGTTAGAGATCTTCAGCCTGCTCCCGATCATCCGCCGGATGGCTCGGGCGTAGCCAACTGGTTCGGTTCACAGGGCTCGGGAATAGCGAGAACGGTCAGCGATACGTGGTGTGGCCGATCAGCCTCCTCTGCTCGATCAGGCGTTCTGCTCAGCCGCTCACGCCTTCGGGGGCTTTCGCCGGGGCAACACGCCGGATAGCTGCGTCCTCCGGCGCCTGTTGCCCGCAAGACAGCGCCGCCCCGATTCAGAAGCGCTGGAAGGCCTTCGGGCTACGCGCATTGAATGGCAGCGCGGTCACGTCTTGTCGAGTGACGGCAACGAGCAGCCCTCTGCGTGGGCAGGCACAATTGCGCCCGCCGGTCGCGGATGTTCCTCGAACACTCGCAAAGGTGACTCCGTCTACCAAGTGTGTTATTCTTGATGCTACGGGTGCCCAGGGGTGCTCCGCGTTGCGTCGTCCACGACGCTCGGAGAGGGCGAGGCCGGTGAGATCAGATCTTAGCGCAAAGGAAGAATATTTCACTCCTGCCTATGCGGCCGGCTGGGAGCCGCCAGCGCTGCCGAGAATCTATTTGGTCGGCAACATGCGGGCGGTCGCGCCCGACGGCGCCGATTTTCTGCCACGCGGACGAAAAACCCGCAGCCTATTGGCCATTTTGTGTCTAGCGCAAGGCGAACGCGTCTCGCGAAGTCGTCTTGTCGGCCTGTTATGGGATCGCTCCGGCGAGGCGCAAGCCCGAATGAGCTTGCGCCAATCACTGTCGGAGCTCAACAGCGTTGCTAACCGTCATGT
>JBAUYV010000485.1:0-14803 GCA_049584975.1 Xanthobacteraceae bacterium
GGTCGCAGCCCGTCGCTCTTCGGCTCGTACTACGTCGCCTGCCTGGCGTTTCCGGTGGCCGCACAAGGGCGTACCGGCATGGTCTCGGCAGTGGTCGGCAGCGCCTTGCTGTTTACCCGGCGTTACCCCCTGAAATCGATCATCGCCATTCCTGTAACCGCAGCGCTCGCAAGTCTCCTGATGGGTAATATTCTGTTGAAATTGTTCCAGCGCGGTCAGGACCCGGAGCTGCTCTACTCGCTGACCGGGCGGACCACGATGTGGGAGGCGGCCTGGCAAGCCTTCTTGACGAAACCATTTTTTGGCACGGGCTTTGGCGTGGGGAGCCGAACCGTTTTTTTGAGTACCGCCGGCTTCCGCCACGACTCGATTTCATCGGTGCACAACGGATGTTTGGAAGTGCTCCTCGGGGTTGGGCTTCTCGGATTTAGTATTTGGACGTGGGCAGTGCTATGGGCAATGCGCCTTGCCATCGTTGCCTACCTCAGAGGCGAACATTTATCGATCCTGATCGGCATGGTCGTAGCGATCAGCAGCACATTGCTGTCGATCGGAGTGGGCGGATGGCTGGATCTCATGCCCCAGTATTTTCTCGCGGTCTCAGCGTTGTTGTGGGTCCGCAGCCGACAGCGGGTCGACCCGGCCGGGCGACCGGCAACGCGGCTGACGATCAGCGGGGCAACCGCACGATGATCGAGGCGATCACAGCCGGGCGGCCCCGACCGGGAGATGGCGGCCGTCGCTCCTTCGCTCTTGTCTCGAGGTCCCGCCTTGTTGTCGTTCTGATCTTGGGTGTCATCGCCGCCTGCGGTGGGGTTGTCGCGACCGGTATTGCTCGCCGGTCCTCGACCGCGCCGGGTGCGAACGCCATAGCTGCGGCATTGATGGGCCCGCATGGTGTCCGGGAGCGCCCGATCCCAGCGACGCTGTTCGGGATGCACACGATGGGCCTCGTTGATCGCCTACCCATTCCGTTCGGCGCTCAAGCAAAGTCGACCGGAACCGCATGGCCGTATATCGAAACTGCGCGAGGCATCTACGACTGGAGCACAGAAGATGCCGCTGTCGCTGTGGCCACGGCCAACCGCGTCGCGCCTCCGTTTCACAGCAGCGATGGCATACCCTCGTGGGCCACGACGGATACAACGACATGCAAACGTAACTTCTCCAGCGGTGCGTTACTGTGTTCGGCGATGATGAAGAACATCGACGACTGGAACGCCTTTATCACCGCATTTATCAAGCGATACAAGGGCAGGATGATTTATGAGCTGTGGAATGAACCTGATACGAACAATTTTTTAGGCACTGTAAACGACATGGTGACGATCAGCAATCGTGAACACGATATCATACGGCGGATCGATCCGACCGCTCTTATAATTGCCCCCTCAGGCGGTGCCCCCTACCTAGATCGATTCTTTGCCGCCGGGGGGACGCGCGACGTCGATGTTGTTCCGTATCATGAATACAATTCGACGCCGGAAGATGTCATCGGCACAATCAGCTCGATAAGACGGGTAATGGCAAAATACGGCCTCTCCGACAAGCCTGTCTGGGATACCGAGGGCGGGTGGGGGCCGATCCCTTATGTCAAGAGCGGGGTCGATGATTTTCCGGGATATGTTGCCCGCCGCTATCTGGTCGAATGGTCGCTCGGGACTGAGCGGTTGTACTGGTATGCGTGGAACAGCGATCGGTTCGGAACTCTCGCCAACGTCGGCAATGTTGCCAATCCCGCCGGCATCGCCTTTGGGCAAATTTTTTTATGGATGGTGGGAGCAACCATGAGCTCTCCTTGTGCCCCGAACGATGAGGTGTGGGCATGCGGCTTCACCCGGCGCGGTGGTTACCAAGCACTGGCAGTGTGGGACACAGGCGGCAATTCATCATATGTGGTGCCAACAAATTACCGTCAGTGCAGAGACCTGATGGGAAATACAACTATATTGAATCCGGGATCGACCATTACTATCGGGTTCAGACCCATCCTCTTGGAGAACCGGCCGATGGGCCGCTCCAGCTCCATCAACCGCGATGCGGCGGCTCTCCAGCCGCCTGCAGATAGCGGAGGCGCTGGGGTCGTCTCGAGGGCGTCGAGCTTTTGCGGAGCCGGAAGTTGCTGACCGGCCCCGAGCCGGTTGTGCGACGCCACCCACGCCGACGCGATTCCCTGCGGCAGATCCTCGCGGCGTGCGGGCCGCTTGGATCTTGGATCGCACCCCGGTCAGCACTGTCGCCGAGACCTTATTGCCCGTCCGTTGCAGCCGTGACCCAGGTATAGGAGTTAAGCGAGATCACGACCGGCCATTTCAAGGTCGACGAGATTTGCCACGCGGGAAGTCCCATTCCCTCAACCATATTTGCGACAATCCGCGTGCCGCGACCGTCTTGAGCAGTCCGTGGCGCCGGAATAATAACGGCCGGCCCATAATTCTCAAAATTATTGCCCATAATCAGGCAGCCGTCCGCGAGCGTTGAAACGCCGTAGACAATGGCTGATGAGCCGGGAGCGTCGAATTTGTTGCCAATAACCCGTCCTTGGGCGTTCCCCGATTGCCAGCGCACGCCGACGTCGCCGGCGTTGGTAAGCGTGAAATCATCGTTGGCAATGGTGTTGTTGCCGCCTCCGTCGGCGGAGACGTCGTGATCGATTCCGACGACGTCGTTGCGAAAGATTGTGTCGCCGTCGATGAGCCAATCGGACTCGTCGCTCATCCCTAAGAACTCGACGCCGACGCCGCCGTCACGGAAGGACGATCGGGTGATGCGGCCGCGGTTGAAGTCGCCGATTTCGACCAGGGTCTGCGTCCGCTGATTACCGCTCGCCACGAAATTCAGATTTTCGAATGTTGGGCCTTCGTGGGTAAGCCCGCTGCGTGCAACTGCGCTGACGATTGTTGGACCAGGCGTTTTGAGCGTAGCGCCGTTGTAGATCAGCGTACCCCCTTGGATTTGAGTCTGCTCGGCATAGCTGATACCGCCTTGGCCAACCCATCTGATCCCACCGACCCGAATGTGGATGGGTCCGGATGCGATATTGTAGGTCAGGGGCGGGAACACCACCTCGCCGCCGCCTGCCAATGCCTCCGCGGCATTTTCAGCGGCTTGAATCGCAGCGGTGTCGTCGGCGACGCCATTGCCGATCGCGCCGCACGAAGTCACAACAAACACCCCCGGCTGGGCACTCGGCGCACAGGGCGCCGCCGCATAGCCAGGCGACGAAAAAAGAAAAGCAAGGGCTACAGCGCTGTATCTCGTTACCACGGTGCCGGACTCCTCTCCGAACGGCCCATCCGTTCCAGAGTTCCCATTCTTGTGGCTTGAAGTTGATTATCAGTTATCGAGACTCATAATTATTGACAATTTTATTTAAGATAATTTGTTTCTTTTTTCGGGTTCACGTAACATTTGCGAGCTGTATGTAACGATGCGGCAGACGCATGCCTGTCAAACGGCGCGGGTTGTTCTCGTCTCGATCGTAATCTACCGGTTCGCGAAGGGTGCGGCCATTCTGCTCGCGTGACGCCACTTCTATCGACCTTGGCTGCCGTGAGTGCTCGCGACTCTCGATCTCGCGCTCGTAATCGGCCATGTGGCCGTTCTCCCCCGCGATGCCGGTCTGACGACCGCAGCCGCGTTCAGGGCGCGCGGCGGCATGATGATCTTCCTCTTCATGGCCCACGCCAGTGCGCTATCGCCCCAGCCTGGTGCTCTACACCGCGGGCTTATTCCTGCTCGGTTGGGATCAGGAGCTCTGAGTGTCCGGCTCGCGCGAACGGGGCGGAAACTCAGGACAAGGGAGTGCATCTCAAACCGGGGGCAACCGGGCTGACGGGGGCGGTCAAGCAAACGAGCGGTTCTCTGCCTGAGGAAGGGTGCGCCCTGACATTATCGCTTTGCTGCTGATCGCGGGTAAGGCAATCTGGTAAAGTAAACTACGGAAGGCCGGCGCGGCTGCTGACGGCTTTGTTGACGGCAGGAGCCCGCCCGTGCTGATCGGCTACGCCCGGGTCTCAACTGAGGACCAGCATCTTGATCTGCAACGCGATGCGCTGACGCGGGCCGGTTGCGCGCGCACGTTCGAGGACCGGCGGTCCGGGGCCAAGGCCGACAGACCGGGGCTTGCCGCCGCGCTCGACTATGCCCGGTCTGGCGATAGCTTCGTGGTCTGGCGCCTGGATCGGCTCGGCCGCTCGCTGTCGGACCTGATCGCGCTCGTGCGCCGCATGGAAGAGGCTGGCGTCCAGCTCCGCTCGCTGACGGAAGGCATCGATACCTCGACCATCAACGGGAAGCTCACCTTCCACCTCTTCGCAGCACTCGCCGAGTTCGAGCGGGCCCTGGTGCGTGAGCGCACGCGGGCTGGCCTCGACGCGGCCCGCGTGCGTGGCCGCATGGGAGGGCGCAAGCACCGGCTCGCGCCCGAACAACGCGCCCATGCCGTCGCGCTCTACAAGGCCAAGGACAAGACGGTGGGGGAGATTTGTCGGCTGATGGGCATCTCGAAACCCACGCTCTACGCCTACGTGGCCGAGGCCGGAGCCCGGCCGTGACGTCGCCGGCAGGGAGTGGCGCTGCTACTGCGATCATGCGACTCAGGATCGCGCTGTTCGGCGTCAAGCCGACCGTCTGGCGACGGATCGAAGTCGCAGTAACCGCGACGCTGGCCGACCTGCATGCCGCCATCCAGGCGGCGATGGGGTGGGAGGACCTCCACCTTCACTGCTTCCGCATTCTCGGCCGGCAATACGATCCCGAGCACCGCACCGAGGTCCGCCTCGCCGACCTCCGGCTCCGGGCGGGCGAGCGGTTCTCCTACGTGTACAATCACACGGCGCCGTGGGAGCACGTGTTGCGGGTGGAGGGGATCGGTCCAGGAAGGCCCGGCCTGCGTTACCCGCGTTGTGTCGCGGGACAACACGGCTGCCCGCCGGAATGGTGCCCAGGACCCGAAGCGTACGAGGAGATCAAGGCCGAGCTGCTTGGCTTGTCCTACGCCGAGGACCTGCAGCTCCTGGCCGAGTTCGGCCGTGCCGTCCTTGCTGCGCGGGACGGTATGGTTCGCGACGCACTCGACGCCGTCGATGCCGACGAGCTTGAGGGCGCTCTCAGGCGGCACAAGCGCCGCGAGGCGCTGATCGAGCCGTTCGACCGGCGGCGGGCGAATACGACGCTCGGCTTGCTTGCGACGGCGAGCGCAGGAGCCACGCCATGATGATGCGATTCACCCTCACGCTCGCTCGGGAGGCCGGCGACGGCAGCAGCGCCGCGATGACACGATCGGTTGCCATCGAGCGGGACATGCTCGCACCGGAGACGCTCGGGTTCACGCTCGCCGAGGCGAAGGTGATCCTGGCCGAACTTCAGGCCGCGATTGTTGCCGACCAGGTGGCCGCCCATGAAAGGGAGGAGCGCTGCTGCGGCAGCTGCGGAGCGGCTCGGCGCGTGAAAGGTCATCGCCCGCTCACCTGTCACACGGTATTCGGTACCGTCCAGGTCGAGGTCTTGCGGCTGCGCCGCTGCGGGTGCGGCGAGGACTCGGTCGCCGGCGATCGCGCCTCGTTCAGCCCAGTGGCGGACCTGCTGCCCGAGCGAACCACCCCGGAGCTGCTCTACCTCGAAACGCGTTGGGGGTCGCTCGTCTCATACGGACTTGCCGCCCGCATGCTCGGGGACGTGCTGCCACTCGGCAAGCCGGTCGCGCCCGAACGGGTGCGGCGCCACCTGCATGCGGTCGCCGTGCGTGAGGAGGCGATGCTCGGCGATGAAGCCGATGGCGCAATGTGGTCGGGTTGCCAACGCGACCTCGACGAGCTGCCGCTGCCGGACGGCCCAGCATACGTCGGTGTCGATGGTGGCTTCGTGCGCGACCGGGCGGGCTCCTGGTTCGAGGTCATCGCGGGCAAGTCCATCCCCGGCTTTTGTCGGCACGCCCCCGAGGACGAGGAGCCGCGGCCGGCGAGGTGCTTCGCCTTCGTCCAGGCGCACGATGATCGCCCGCATCGGCGTCTCCTCGACGTGCTCGCCTCGCAGGGGTACGCGCCTAACCAAAGGGTCGTGCTGATGTCGGACGGCGGAGAGTCCGTGCGTCGGCTGGTGTCGCGGATCGGCCCCGAGGCCGAGCACGTGCTGGACTGGTTTCATGTCACGATGCGGCTGACCGTCCTCGTGCAAATGACCAAGGGTGCGTGCCCGGACCCGGGCTGGACCGAACGCCGGCTGGCCGATCTTGAGCGGCTGAAGTGGCTGCTCTGGCACGGGCATGCCGGTCACGCCGTTGAAGCTGCCGAAGGTTTCGCCGAGGACGCCTGGTGCATGGAGGAAGAAGCGAGCAGCGAGGCCAAGGCAAAGCCCGCGCGGCTCCGCGCCGCGGCGGAAGAGTTCTCGGTCTATCTCCGACGCAACGCCGGTCAGCTCGTCGACTACGGAGAGCGACACCGTGCCGGCGAGCGCATCTCGACCGGCTTCGTCGAGAGCGCAATTAACCAGATCGTCGCCAAACGCTTCTCCAAGCGCCAATCGATGCGCTGGACGCAGTGTGGCGCATACCTCGCATTGCAAACCAGAACCCGCGTCCTCAACAGCGAACTGGAAGACGTCTTCCGGCGGCGATGGCCGGCGTTCCGGTCGCCCTCTCAAGCCGAGGCAGCGGCAGAGAACTGCGCGTTTACTTGACCATCCACCCCCAATAGGTGCGCAACACGACGAGGAGCTGCGCCGACAGCATGACGTACCGGTCCCGATGACCCTTGCCCTGTTCGACGCGGATCAGCATGCGGTCGCTATCGATATCGGCGATCCGCAGTCGTACGACTTCGGAGACCCGCAGGCGGGCGGCGTAGGCGGTCATCAGCGCCGTCCGATGCTTCAGGCTCGGCACCGCCGCGAGAAATCGCACCACTTCCTCGGCGCTCAGGATCACCGGCAGCTGCCGCTGCTTGCGCGCGTAGGGGATGCGCTCGACCATCGCGGAGCGCCCCAGGGTGACGCCGTAGAAGAAGCGGAGGGCCGAAACGGCAACATTGAAGCCGGCCCACGAGATGCCGCTCGAAATCAAGTGGATTTGATAATCGCGCACCTCTGCCAGACCCAGCCGGTCAGGTGGCGGGTTGAAATGCTGGGCGAATTTGCCGACCGCGTGCACGTAACAGCGCTGCGTCACCGGCGACAGGTTGCGCACCTGCATGTCCTCGATCATGCGGCGGCGCAGCGGGTTCATCTCGGCCATTGCAGGCCTCCCTCAGGGTTGAAGGCTTCGACAGCTCCAATCCTGTCAGGCAGGCCTGCCATTTGGCTAAACGCTTGATCCTTTTAGCCTACTGCGGAGCGGTTTAGTTCAATCCGGTGTATCGCGTTCGCTATGGCGCGGCGCCAGCCGCCCCGTGAAAGGTTCGACTCCCTAAATCGACTTACAGTGACAAAACATTCGTCGTCGAATATGGCGCCTTGCGACTTCCGAGCCGCAATATAGCGCTCCACACTCTCGTGAGCTGGCGCGTCGTCCGCCGGGTCGACTATGCCCATACGATCGACCGCAACAATATGTCCGCGTTTTAGATGAGGAACGCTCATCGTCAGAATGCCCGCGGTATCCTCAAGCAACATCGTTATAGCGAGTGCAATAGAACCCAAATCTGTCTCCGACCATCGCCAGCGTTGCAATGAGAAACCCTCGTCAATTAAGTATGTTTCCCACCAAGGGATAAATTTTCCTTCTGCATCAATCTTTGAATATTTATTACTGTCCTGTAACACTCTCTCGTAGCTATACGGGGAGCCCATGACCATTGCGGCTACGCAGATGGCGCAATCGTCCATACCTCTTTGCGGAATTCGTTCAATCATAGCCGACCGTCTCAAATCGCGATCCGCTCGACCTCATCGAGGCTGACCTCGTCGCACCGGCGATCGTAGAGCTGCGTTGTGCGGGTCGAGGCGTGGTGCGCCATCGCCGCGGCTTTTTCCAGCGTGCCGCCATTCTTGAGATAGGCAGTGATGCCCGTCGCGCGAAAGCTGTGATTGCCGAGCTTGGTGGCGATCCCGGCCGCCGCAGCGCGGCGGCCGATCATCGCATAGGCGTTCGCCTGCGGCAGCACGGTGCGCGTGAGCTTGCCAGTACCGCGCCCGATCGTGCGGAACAGCGGCCCCTTGGGATCGTCGCGCAGGCCGGCACCGTCGAGATAGGCGACGAGATATTCATCAAGGTTATGGTGGCACGGCATCGCATGGCGCTTGCCGCCTTTCTCGCGCAGCCGCACCCATAGCCGGCGGTTCTGCGTGAAGACATCCTCGACCGCCATGCCGAGCGCCGCGCCGATCCGGGCGAAGGAATAGACCATGAGACCGATCAAGGCACGGTCGCGGAGACCCACGACCTCGCCGGTGTCGATGCTATCGAGCAGCGCCCGCGCCTCGGCGGGATCGAGCACCGGCGTTTGTCCGCAGGTGACGACGTGGCGCGGTCCCCGCACCGACCCGGTGGGGTTCACCGGCACGACCTGGCCGGTGACGAGCCAATCGAACAGGTGACGGATCGCGGCGAGCCGCTGCTTGACGCTCGGCGCGGCCAGCTCGCGCGTGCCGGCCTCGATCCAGGTCGCGACGTGTGTCGGCTGGACCTCGCCGATCGACGGCACGCCGGCGCTCGCGCACCAGGCCAGAAATTCTTCGGCGGCCCGGTAGTAGGCCCGCCGCGTGTGCGGGTTGCGGATGTTGGCGGCAAAGAATTCGAGGAAGCGGATTGACGCGCGCTCCCCGGCGGCGGCGACGAGCGCGGGCAAAGAGGGCGCAGAGAAGAGAGCGGGCAAGGTCGTCATCGCCTACACCATTGCCGCTAACTCGGTTAGGGTGGCGAATTGCACGCCATAGGTTGCGGTGAGCCAGGCCCGGTTCGCCGCATCCAAAATAGACGATATGCCGCCCGCGCTTTTCCCCTGGTCCTCCGAGCAGAACAGATCGATTCCATATCCGACATGAGCGGCAATGCTGTCGGCGTCCGCCCATTCGGCTATCGCCCTCTGCACCCTCCTCCGCTCCGTCTCGTCCCGGGCGCGTCGCAATGCCTGTAGCCACCACTCGCCGACTTTCCCGTCGCGCGCGCTGAATTGTAGGCCGAGCCCTACAGCGACGGCGTACCCGAGCCCGCGCTTTTGGATGGCGTTGGCTACGTCGCCCGCCTTGTCCACGAGTTTTGCGATCTCTAGCACGTCCTCCTCAGGTCCAAAAAACGCACCGTCATCATCCCTGACCCGCACCCAACCAATCCGGGCGGGGCCTCTCAGCGCGCGCATGCCGAGTTTTTGTGCGGCCTGAATCCGCCTAGGAAATTCAGGAGGGAGCGGTTTCCGATCTTGCTGGACGGTGAGCGAGATCGTGATCTTGTTTTCGCCTGTCGCCCGCGTTTGGTTTTCCAGCCGCGTGCTGCCCAACACATCAACGCGATCCTTATTCTCGATCCCTTCGAGCGTCACGAGGGTCTCGCTGAAATACCCGCTCACGGTGCCGCCCGCGAGCGCGTCATGCACTTTGACGTACTCGGCCTGCCGGGGGTCCTTGGGAAAGCGCTCCGGCCGAGCCGCTCGATCGAGCGTGTTTGTGTCGAACGTGACCCGCATCCCTTCCTCCTCTCGGCCCGGCACGTGCGGTAATTAGTGTATGGTAAAGGACATTATCACATATAGAAACCAGGATCCTTAGGAATTATGGCTTAACGTGTTATGTTATGATATGGATGAAGGCGAGCTTGAGCTGCTGCTTGCCCTGGATGGCTCGGATTTTGAGATGGCACCGGGGATGGTCGTGGAGTTTACCGTCCGGCGCACAGATATGACGCCGGAGCGGCCTCACGGCATCAGCTACGCACTCGTGCTGCGCCGGAAAGATGGTGGTCGCCCGTTGGTACGATTCGACAACGCCCACGCCGTTGACGAAGGTGGTCGAGGGTATCGGCGCAAGCGCGCCGTTTACGATCACTGGCACCGCACAGAAAAGGATGAAGGCCGTCCCTACAACTTCACGACGGTCGCCCAGTTGCTCGATGATTTCTGGAAAGAGGTAAGGAGGGCGCTCAATGAAAAAGGAATCCCCAACGACTTATAGGGTCGGGACACTCAGCGAATTCGCCGAGTGGACCAAAAGCGTTGTGCGCAATCCCAAGAGCGCGGACGGCGTTCCAAAAAAGTGGTTCGACAGTGAGGAAACAGCAGCGCGCGCCGCGACCGACCAGGTGTCGGCGGAGGCCATGGTGAAGCTGCTGTCTCCCGGAAATCTCGCCGTTCTGGAAGCGATTCGCCGCCACAAGCCGGCGTCCATGCGGGAGCTTGCCACGCTGACCGGGCGGAAGGAGGCCAGCCTTTCGCGCACTCTAAAGCGCTTTGCCGAACTCGGGATTGTGTCCTTTCAGGACGGCCCCCACCGCACGCGGGTGCCCGCGCTTATTGCGCGCCGGGTGCATCTTGAGATCGATCTCACCGGCCATCACAGCGCCGTCGCCGTGGACGGCCCGCGCTGATGTTGCGTTATTGGGCCGCGTAGCCCGCCTGCCAGGGCTGCGCGCGCACCAGCGCCTCGATGTCGGGGTTAAATCCGAAACGGCCCTCGGAGTTGGTAAATACCAGGCCGTAATTATTGCCGCCGTTGCTCATGAGGCTTGCTACGGCGCCATAAGCATCGCGCGAGAAGCCTGCGCGGCGGATTTCAGCGACAAGCCCCGCGCGCGTGAGCGGACTAAGCCGCACCGCGAGGGCGAGGATCCGATGCACATTGAGCGAGGGATCACGCGCCCAGCCGTAGATTACCTCCTCCTTGACCGGCTCACACGCCGTAGTGGCGGCTTTGCGCCCGGCCCGGGGTGCGCGTCCCCGGCTCTCGCCTCTGTCCGCCGCGAGCGCGACGGGGTCCGCAATCCCTGACGTTACGGCCGGGGTACCGGCCAGTGCAAAACCGGCGAGCAACCGGTAGCTGCGCAGGAAAAGCTCGGAGGTGTCGGCCGTCTCGGCCGAGGCGGCGAGTGTCGGCCGGATGATCTCATCCCGAAACACCGCGTTGGCAAAGAAGGCGGTCGTGGTCACGAGGTGCTGTTCAGCAAAGAACGCCCCCAGCAGCTCCATCGCCGCCTGAAGCGCCAGCAGGGCTCTGGGCCGGACCACGGGCGAGGCGAAGATGAGGTGGCAGGGCACCTCCCCAAAATAGGCCTCCATAGCGACGCGCCCGCGAACCAGCTTCTTCAAGATACCGCCGACGTTGTCTTTGTAATGCAGCCCGTTCTCGTGATAGGCGACGTCGGCGGCGTAGACCGCCTCGACCTTGCCGCTGTGGCCGAGCTTCATCCCGAGAACGTCGATTTCCGCCTGGCGCAGCAGCTGCGAGGCCGTGGCGTCCTCGGCGAAGAGCATGATGCCCAGCGCCCGTCGGAAGAAAACACGCGCCGCGTCCATCCGCTGTGGGCCATCGCCCGATTTCTTCCAGCCCGAGGACGGCTTCCAGTTGAGCTCGGCAAGCTGGCAGCCTTTCACATGCCGCAGCCAGGAGCGCATGAGGCTCTCGCCCATCTCGATCTTCACGGGCTCTCCGAAAACGAGTTCAACGGTTCCACGGATAAGAACTCGAAGGTATTAACAAATTGAGCCATGATTTGGCCGGTTCGCTCGCCCCGGGGCCGCACTCAGGTGCTCCGCGGCAAACAGGGTGAGAGGAGCACGTCAATCTGGATGAGAAAGAACGGCCGCGGCCGCGTCATCCGAGCGTCGACGACAAGCTGACGCCGAGCTCGCGCCGCTGTCGGAAACCGAAGGCTTTTGGAAAGGTACGAGAATTAACCGGCCTCCGGAACCAGCGCGTTTCGCCCTCCGAATCCGGATTTAATCTTGATATGGATATCGGTGCCGGCTTCGAGGAGGTGGGTGGCAAAGCTTCCCGCCAATAGGTGTAGCGGCGCGCAATCGAAATGTGGCGGACGCGCAATCAAGCGGACTTTTCAACGCAGATTAGCTGAGAATGAGGGGTGCATCCGACGCACGCTATCTGAGACTGGACGCACAATCATTGAGACGGACGCGAGGCCGCGCAAATTCGACGCACATTACTTGAGACCGGGGAGACAACAACTAAGTGACTGAAAACCCATCAAAATTGCCCCAGGGGCGAGCGCCGCTTCGCCGCGCGGTTCTGATCCTCACCCCAACCGTTGGACTTCGAGATGCCGATGAAGGTCGAAGACAAGCCTCTGAGCATGCCGCCCGCCAGAAAAGACGGAGGACATCTGACAACCTGAAAATGATTTCCGGACGGGCTTTCTGGCGGTTTTGCAGCTTCCGAGGACGGCTTGGTGCGGCCGCCAGGAAATCGCCCGTTTTCCACACGGATCAGCCGGCAGCCCCGCCGCCCGGCGACGCCATCCCTCTCACACATTTTGCGTCGAGCCGCTCGATCTCGCGTCCGTCTCACCGATCGTGCGCTCAGTCTCAAACAGCGTGCGTCGAACCCACCCTCCAGTCTCAGCTAATCTGCGTCGGAAACCGCCCTTGATTGCGCGTCGGGCCGTACATCATTGCGCGCCGCTACACGTAGTGCAGCGGGCTCGCGGGCCGCCGAAGTTGCGATACGGTCACCCTGTGCTTCCTCCGATCGCTGCGGTCATCCCGGCGCATTCTGCATCAGTGCAGCAAGGACACCCGAAACGCTGCGACTGGCATCCTCGCCACCGGCACCCAAGAAACGCGGCGTTTGTTTGGGCGCGCCCCTCGTCACGTCCATCCCGGCCCGGAACGTGAAGTCTGCCGGGCTTGGCCGCGTCTTGATGTCGGCAACGGTGGCGAGCAGCTTGCCGACATCGACGCCGTCGATGACTGGGGTGGGGGTATCGCTCATCGGGGGTTCCTTTCATCCATCAGACCAGGCGGGTATTTAGACCGGGGCCACAGGCTATCGCCGGACAAGCGCCTGCATCGCGCTCGCCAATCCCACGCCGTGGCGGCGGCCAGCGCGGCAAAGCCGGTGATTTCCGAGGTTCTGCCGTAGCGGCCGAGCATCGCCCAGCCGATCAGCGCAAAGCCAAGCAGGGCCAGCACGAACGGCGCCGGTTGCCGATGACAGCGCATTCCAAGTGCAATCCCGAACGCGGTCAAACCGGCGAAAACGACGATCGCGCCGGCCCACGCAGTCGCATTGATTGCCATCGAGACGCCCAGCACGGAGAGGAGCCCGACCAGAGCAAGGGTTCCGTAACAAGCAAACAGCGCCGCCATCAGGCTGGCCACCGCGAACCATCGGCTGCGACCGGCGCGGTTCATGCGGCCTGTTTGAACGCGGGGCCGGTTCCAAAGTCCTTCTCCGGCGGTCATCGCGGCCGCTCGTGCATCAGCGCGGCGGCGACGGCGCCCGATAAGAATGTGAGCGCCGCGATCGCCAAAATCGCCGACTCGAAACCGAAGATGTCGGCGATCACCCCCGAAGTCAGCGCGCCGACCGCGTAGCCGAGATCGCGCCAGAAGCGATAGACGCTCAAGGCGCGCGCTCGCATCGCCGGATGCGCGGCATCCGAGATCGCGGCGATCAGGGTCGGATAGACCATCGCCGTGCCGAGCCCAAGCAGCGCGCTCGCCGGCAACCACCAGGCGAAATTGCCGGTCAGCGCCGTCAGTACGATCGCCGCCGCCTGCAGCCACAGCCCCCAAACCACCAGCCCGCGCCGCCCGATCCGGTCGCTGAGCGGCCCGGTGATGATCTGCAGGACTCCCCAGCAGGCGGGGTAGACGGCCTTCAAGATGCCGATCCGCTCGACGCCGAGGCCATGGGCGAGGAAGAACAGCGGGAACAGCCCCCACGCCATGCCGTCCTTCAGATTGTTGACGAGCCCCGCCTGGCAGGCCGCGAACAGATGCCGATCGGCGAAACTGGTGCGGCGGAACACCGCCAAAAATCCCAATGCCTCGGCGGTGCCGTGACCTTGGGTTTGAACCTCGTGGCGGACGTGGTCGCCGGTGTCGCGCACCACCAGCACGCAAAGCCCCAGCCCGAGCACGGCATAGACGATGCCGAGATAAAAGGGGTCGGGACGCAGGCCGTAACGCGCAGCGATCCACCCGGTCAGAAAAGCGGTCAGGCCGACCGCGAAATACCCGGCGAACTCGTTCAGACCGACGGCGAGGCCGCGCGATTTCGGCCCGACCAGATCGATCTTCATCAGCACCGTCATCGACCAGGCGAGCCCCTGGTTGATCCCGAGCAGCGCGTTGGCGGCGATGACCCAACCCCAGCTCGGCGCCCACATGATCATGAACGGCACCGGCAGCCCGAAGAGCCAGCCCAGCACCAAGGTATGCTTGCGGCCCCAGGTTTCGGCCAACTGCCCGGAAACCAGGTTGGTCAGCGCCTTGACGACGCCGAAGCTGACGATGAACCCGGTGATGACGCTGGCCGATGCGAGGTGGAAGGTCTCCGACCCGATCAGCGGCACGACCGTGCGCTCCAGCCCGACCATGCCACCGACAAAGGCGTTGACCAGGATCAGCAGCAGGAACTGGTTGAGGTTGGCGCGGATGCCGAGGGCGATGCCCCCGGGCGCCGCCGCCGTCTTGCCGAGCAGGGTCATTTTGCCGCGGCGGCGTAGACCCCGCTGTTCCAGGCGCGCAACTCGGCGGCTTCGGGGGGCGCCGGCGGAATGTCCTGCAACATGAACCCGACGAACGCGTCCTCGTCCGCGATCCGAAAGGCGACGTTGTGACGGCGCTCGAAGCCGATCGTCGAGGAGGGCTTGCCGCTGAGGCGCCTGCCGCACACCGAGCCGGCATAGGCGCCGGGC
>JBAUYV010000486.1:0-4546 GCA_049584975.1 Xanthobacteraceae bacterium
GACTGGCGCCGCTCGCCGGCGGCACCCGATACAGCGCGCGTGGCGGCTATGCCCGGGCGCGGCGGCGGCTTGGCCGAAGCCGCACAGGTCGCGTTCGATACCGGCATGCCGGCCGCCGATCTGCGCGTTGCCGCCGATGCCGCGGCTGTGGCGGACGCTCTCGGCCATCCGCTCGGCGCAGCGCGCGCGCAGGTGCATGAAACCTACATCGTGGCGCAGACCCAGGACGGTCTTGTCGTTGTCGACCAGCACGCTGCGCACGAGCGCATCGTCTACGAGAAGCTCAAGACGGCGCTGGAGCGCAGCGGCGTCGCCCGGCAGATCCTTTTGATTCCGGAGATCGTCGAACTGGATGAAGCGGACGTGGAGCGCGTGATGGCGCGCGCCGATGAGCTCGCGCGCTATGGCCTCGTGCTCGAAACCTTCGGTCCCGGCGCGGTGGTACTGCGGGAGACGCCGTCGCTCCTTGGCGAAATCGACGGCGCCGGCTTGGTGCGCGATCTCGCCGAACACATGAGTGAATGGGATGAGACGCTGCCGCTCGAACGCCGTCTCATGCAGGTGGCGTCCTCGATGGCCTGTCACGGTTCGGTGCGCGCCGGGCGGCGGCTGAAGCCCGAGGAAATGAACGCGCTCCTGCGCGAAATGGAAGCGACCCCCAATTCCGGCCAATGCAATCACGGTCGGCCCACGTACGTGGAGCTGAAACTCACCGACATCGAGCGGCTGTTCGGCCGGCGCTAGGTCGGTCGCAAAAAGACGAACTCCGTCTCGTCGTAGCGGCGACGTTCGAGTTCGAAGAATCCTTCGGGTGCGGCAAATTTCGACTTCGCCGCTTCTTCCACGACGATGAGCGCATCGGGTGTGAACCAGCCTCCGGAGCTCGCCGAGGCGACCGCTTTGGCGGCGAGGCCTTGGCCGTAGGGCGGGTCGACGAAGGCAAGGGTAAACGGTTCCAGCGGATAAACGGGACCGAGCTTGGTGGCGTCGCGGCGGAAGATGCGCGCCGTGCCGCCGAGCCCGAGCGCGGCGACATTTTCGCGCAGCAGCGCCCGCGCCTCGGCGGCATCGTCGACGAACAGAGCGAACGCGGCCCCGCGCGACAGTGCCTCGATGCCGAGTCCACCGGTACCCGCGAAAAGGTCGAGCACGCGCGCGCCGCTAACAGGGTCGCTGTAGGCATGGGTGAGAATGTTGAACAGGGCTTCGCGCAGCCGGTCGGCGGTGGGACGGATCGCTTGCGATTTGGGCGCGGCGAGCGTGCGCGCGCCCAGGCGTCCGCCGACGACGCGCATCACCGGGCCCGCGGGCGCGATGGACGCGGGCCGGATGTGCGGTCGGGCCCGGCACGCCGACCGCGGTAGGGGCGGCGAGCTGGATTCGCTGCATGCTTTGCCTTCGCTGCCTGCCTGGATCCACCGGTCTTGGCGCGCGGCAGCGGTGGGGCTTCCTCGGGCTTTGGTTGTCCGTGACGCTCCAGGCGGATGTGGCGGCCTTTGCGATCGGTGAGAGCGTCCGCGCGTACGCCGGCCGGCGGCGGCTCGCGCCGCGTCTCGTCGCTGCGGCGCGAGCCATGGAATTTGCGCCGCAGCTGCTTGCTGGTTCCTTCTTCGGGCGCGCGCCAGGAATGGCTCACCGGCTTTCGGCTTTTGCCGTCGCGCGCGCCCTCGCGCTTCGGCGAAGCCGGCGATGGCGCGACCGGCGTGGAAAAATCCGCGCTGGAAAGCGCCGTGAGGCGCGCGCCAAGCTGCTCGCGTAGAACCCGCGTGCGCACTTCCTCGACCTCGCCCTCGCTCAACTCGCCGAGCTGAAATGGACCGAACGACACGCGAATGAGGCGCGTGACCGTGAGTCCGATCGCCCCGAGCACGTTGCGCACCTCGCGGGTCTTGCCCTCGCGGATCGCGAAGGTGAGCCAGAGGTTCGAGCCCTGCACGCGGTCGAGATTGGCTTCGATCGAGCCGTAGTGGATGCCGCTGACCGTGATGCCGGAGCGCAAGTCGTCGAGCTGTCGCTGCGCCACCGTGCCGTGCGCGCGGACGCGATAGCGGCGCAGCCAGCCGGTTGCCGGTAGTTCGAGTACGCGTGCGAGCGCGCCGTCGTTGGTCAAGAGCAAGAGGCCTTCGGTGTTGAAGTCGAGCCGGCCGACGCTGACGAGACGCGGCAGGTTCTTGGGCAGGCGCTGAAAGATCGTCGGCCGGCCTTGCGGGTCGGCGCGGGTCGTCATCAGCCCGCGCGGCTTGTAGTAGAGGAACAACCGGGTGCGTTCGCGTCCCGGCAGCGGCTCGCCGTCAACGGTCACTTGGTCATGGGCGGTAATGTCGAGCGCGGGCGAGCGGATCACCGCTCCGTTCACGGTAACGCGGCCGGCGGCAATCCATTCCTCGGCCTCGCGGCGCTAGGCGAGGCCCGCGCGCGCGATCGCCTTGGCGATGCGCTCTCCGGCTTTGTGTGGTGTGTCGTTGTCGTCCATAATTCCACGCTGATGAGGGCTGATAGCAGAGCGGGTCGCAAGGAACCATGGCATCGTTCATGGATATGGCGCTTGAGGAAGCCCGCGCTGCCGGCGAGCGGGGAGAGGTGCCCGTCGGCTGCGTCATCGTGCGCGACGGCGAAGTCCTCGCTCGCGCCGGCAATCGCACGATCGCGCATCGCGATCCGACCGCCCATGCCGAAATCGTCGCCATCCGCCGGGCCGCGACGCAGCTTGCCTCCGAGCGGCTCGCGAATTGCGACCTCTACGTCACGCTCGAGCCGTGCACCATGTGCGCCAGTGCGGTGGCGTTCGCCCGCATCCGAAGGCTTTATTACGGCGCTGCCGACCCGAAGGGCGGCGCCGTGGAAAACGGCGTGAAGTTTTTTGCTTCGCCGACCTGCCATCATCGGCCTGAGGTCTATGGCGGTCTCGCCGAAGCGGAGGCGTCGGCGCTGCTGAAGGATTTTTTCCGCGAGCGGCGGTGACGCGACTGCGGGCTGGATCACGGGACCGGACGCGGCGTAGTCGATCGGCCGATGGGCCTGGCTCCCGTATACAGTTGAATCCGTACCAGCGCCGCGCTGCTATAGTATTAGTACCTATGAATACAATCACGAACGTTCAACTACAGTATTATATGATAGCAATGACAATGTGATTGCTGTGAGGTCCTACTGCGCACAAGTTGGCCCCGTGCGGCTCGCCAAAAATGGAACGGGGAACCAACCGATCCTTTAGGCACAAAGGCAAGCAGTCGTGGCAGTTTCCAACAAACCAGTTGTCAAGGCCGACCCTTGCGTGACCTGTCCGACCTGCTCTCATGAAATTATCATACTCAGCGCAGCGCGCTTGCCACGACAGTTTTCCGTGCTGTGCCCGAACTGCGGTCGGCGGAAAGCTTACCACTTGGCCGAGCTTCACGACGCGACACCGGACGCGGGAAAAGTTCCCGCACCGCGAGAGATTCAATTTGGAAAGAAGACGATGGACTCGGCCTAAATCAATAGCGCGCCGAGCTTCTCCTTCGCCTCCACCTTGACGGCATCAGCGGCGCGCAGAATGGCGCTCGCTTGATACAAATCGAGCGTGCGGAAAATCGTTACGTTGGGCCGGATCACGAAATCGGACACGGTGTAGTCCATCCGGGCCGAAGGCTCCGCCCACAAGTTAATCCCGACGAAAGCCTCGCCCTATAGTATTAATATTTGATTAATTCAAATGCTAAAGGTTGAAATATCGTATTACATAGTATTACGTTATAATAACACTAGCAATATGCAGATCGATGACTACATGATTGCTGTAGGTCCCACTCACTTACTGACAGGCAGGCTCCCGTGCAGAAGCAAAAGGAGTTTGCAATGAAGAATCTCATGTCTTCCTTTCTCGGCGACGAAACGGCTGCGACCGCCATCGAATATGGGCTCATCGCCGCTGGCATCTCGGTTGCGATTATTGCGGTAGTGCAGGGTCTTGGGTCGAACCTGAAAGCGACCTTCGGAAGTGTTTCATCCGCGCTCAAGTAAGCGGGTTGGAAAAGACCTGTTGGCGAAGTCCTCATTCGTCAATCTGCGGCCGGTATAGCGAGCTTCACAGCAGCAAGCGCCAGGGCAACCGCCGGCCGCGCCGCTCACGCGGAACAGCGATCGTGATTTTTGAATCCACATCAAACAGACAGACGCAAAATGGCCCAGAATCGTCTAAACGAAACCGCGGCTGATGCAATTCGCGATCGCTATCAGACCTTATTCGCCAGTCCCTTCGCGCCGAGCATTCGCTACGAGCAAATGCCGGGCGCCGACGAACGTGTAGCCTATGCGGTGGAGTTTGCCGCGTATCGGCTTGGGCAGATCGACGAGAAAATGGGACGCCTCATCGAAATAATGGAACGAGGAACCGCTCCATCCTCGTAGGCACGAAGGTAGGCAGTCGTGGCAGTTTTTAAAAAACCATCTTGGACAGCGTCCGCCTGTGGGCGTAGAAACGGTTGAGGTCTATCCTCTTGGTGGAAGGGAGCGGCCGACGGCTTTTTGGTGGCATACTACCCCGCAAAAAAACATGGTCCATGGG
>JBAUYV010000487.1:0-13101 GCA_049584975.1 Xanthobacteraceae bacterium
GTTGATCGCGTCACGGAAATCGCGCACGCTCACGTGCAGCGTCAGGGAGAGCCAAATGCCGAAACTGTCAGGCTATGCCGCACTCGCCACGCTCCCCGAGGAGCGCGTCACCGACAAGATCAGCCGCAAGATTGCCTCCGGCGATCAGGAGATGATCGTGTGGTGGAACATGAAAGCCGGCGCGCATGCGACCGCGCACCAACATCCGCACGAGCAGATCGCCTGGATCCTCAAGGGCAAGATGGAATTTCGGCTCGGCAACGAACGGCGGACCTGCGGGCCGGGCGACGTGGTGGTGATCCCGGGCGGCGTCGAACACGAGGCGTTTTTTCCCGAGGACACCGAAGTGATCGACGTGTTTGCGCCGCCGCGCGCGGACTTCCTGACCGGCGGCGTGCCCGACTACATGAAAGTGAAGTAGCGCTCAGCCCAGCGCTTTCTTCAGCGCCAGAAAATCCCGCCAAGCGAGCCGCTTTTGCAGCGGCTGGCGCAAGAGGTAGGCCGGGTGAAGCGTGGCCATGGCGCGAATTTCGCGCGTGCCGGTGTCGTATTTGAACCAGCGGCCGCGCGTTCTCGTGATGCCTTCGCGGGTGCCGAGCAGCGTCTGCGTTGCCGGCTGCCCCAGGCAGACCAGGATGTCCGGATCGGCAAGCTCGATCTGTCGGCGGATAAAGGGCAGGCAGATTGCGGTCTCCTGCGGCGTCGGCGTGCGGTTGCCCGGCGGCCGCCACGGCACGACGTTGGCGATGTAGGCTTTGGTGCGATCGAGCCCGATCGCCTCCATCATGCGGTCGAGCAATTTGCCGGAACGCCCGACGAATGGCCGCCCGGATATGTCTTCCTCGTAGCCGGGCGCTTCGCCGACGAACATCACGCGCGCTTGCGGATTGCCGTCGGCGAAGACCAACTGCGTCGCCGTGGCGCGCAGTCCGCAGCCTTGGAAATTTTCCAGGAGCGCGCGCAACGCGTCGAGGTCCTTGGCGCTCACCGCGGCTTCGCGCGCGGCCATGACGGCTACCTCCGGGGGCGGGGGCGCGGCTGGCGCCGGAATGTTCCCTGCCTCCTTGCGGGCGGGCGGTGGAGAAGGGGCCGGATTGCGTGGAGCGGGTGAAGGAGCTTCGCCCCCCTCTCGCCGCATGGCGCCAGCCTCTCCCTCGGCGGAGGAGCCGATAGCGGGATCCGCCATGCGGTCGACGGCTTCCTCGCCGACGAGGGCGTCGACACCGGCATCGAGATAGAAGGCGAGCAGTTCGCGCGCTTCGTTACGTCCTGGATTCATGGTCGAAGCTGCTGTCATGCAGTTGATACCAAGTCTAGGCGCACGGCCGAAACCGTGAAACACTTATTCGAGATGCAGAGCAAGCCATGAGCACAACGGAACTGCCGCCGCGTGAGGCGATGGAGTTTGACGTCGTCGTAGTCGGCGCGGGCCCGGCCGGCTTGGCCACCGCGATCCGCCTCAAGCAGCTCGCGCCGGAAAAATCCGTGGTCGTGGTGGAGAAGGGCTCCGAGGTCGGTGCCCACATCCTCTCCGGAGCGGTGATCGATCCAATCGGCCTCGACAACCTTGTGCCCGAATGGCGGACCGAAGACTCCTTTGTGCGAACCGCCGTCACCGAGGACCGCTTCTGCATGCTCGGTGCATCCGGCGGCTGGCGGCTGCCGAGCCTGCTGATGCCGCCGCTCCTGAGCAACCACGGCAATTTCATCGTGTCACTCGGCGATGTGTGCCGCTACCTCGCGCGCAAGGCGGAAGCCCTCGGCGTCGAAATTTATCCGGGCTTCGCCGCGGCCGAGGTGCTGTTCGAAAACCGCGCCGTCATCGGCATCGCTACCGGCGACCTGGGCATTGCCAAGGACGGACACCACAAATCAGGTTTCGCCCGCGGCATGGAGCTGCACGGCAAGTACACGGTTTTTGCCGAGGGCGCGCGGGGCAGTCTCACCAAAGGTCTGATCGGAGGCTTCGGTCTGGCCAAGGACAGCGAGCCGCAGAAGTTTGGTCTCGGCTTGAAGGAGCTGTGGCAAGTCGCCCCCGAAAAGCACCGCAGCGGACTCGTGCAACACACCTTTGGCTGGCCGCTGAGCAACCGCACCGGAGGCGGCTCGTTCCTCTATCACTTTGCCGACAATCTGGTCGAAGTCGGTTTCGTCGTGCATCTCAACTACGAGAACCCGTACCTCTCGCCGTTCGAGGAGTTCCAACGTTTCAAGACGCATTCGCTCATCCGCGACACGTTCGCGGGAGGCAAGCGTATTTGCTACGGTGCCCGCGCCATCAGCGAAGGCGGCTGGCAATCGGTGCCGCGCGTGGCGTTCCCCGGCGGCGTGCTGGTTGGCTGCTCTGCCGGTTTTCTGAATGTGCCGCGCATCAAAGGCAGCCACAACGCCATGCTCTCCGGCATGCTGGCGGCCGAGCACATCGCCGCAGCGCTGGCGCAAGGACGCGGCAATGACGAGCTTGCGAGCTACGAAGCCGCATGGCGCTCCTCGCCGATCGGACGCGATCTGTGGCGGGTGCGCAACGCCAAGCCGCTATGGTCGAAGTTCGGCACTTTGGCCGGCATCGCACTCGGCGGGCTCGACATGTGGACTAACACGCTCGGCTTTTCGCTGTTCGGCACGCTGAAGCACGGCAAGCCCGACTTCGCCACGCTCAAGCCGGCGGCGCAGTGTCAGCCCATCGCCTACCAAAAACCCGACGGCAAGCTCACCTTCGACCGGCTCTCCTCGGTCTATTTGTCGAACACCAACCATGAGGAGGACCAGCCCGTGCACCTCCTGGTGCGCGACAGCGCAATGCAGAAATCGTCGGAGCACGATATCTATGGCGGCCCGTCGGCGCGCTATTGCCCCGCCGGCGTCTATGAATGGGTCGAGGAGGCGGGCCGCCCGCGTTTTGTCATCAACGCCCAGAACTGCGTCCATTGCAAAACGTGCGACATCAAAGATCCTAACCAAAACATTACCTGGGTTCCCCCGGAGGGCGGGGGAGGGCCGAACTATCCGAACATGTGATCCCTGGGGCGGCGGTCGCGCGCGCCAGGGGCAGTGGCGCCGGCGCAGGTCGGACCATTAATCGCAGCCCGGTTTGCCGCGATTTTGCCGCGCTTTCCATCTAGAAACACGGCCCGTTTACGTCAGGGACGGCACTTTTGGGTCCCTTGCGGGGGCGCGGCAAAAGGGTCATTCTTGGCTGCGCGATTTCGGGCGCGTGATTCCCGTTCCGCAATCAGTCTGCCAATGGAGCTCTCGTGATTCATTCGCTGCTGTCCCGGCATGCCGCTGTTATTGGCGCTGCCCTGGTTTTGAGTTTGACGTCGGCCGGCGCGGCGCAAGCGCCGAGCGAGCAGGACATCCTGCGCGACAATGCCGCCGGTAATTATCTGGCTGCCCGCCACGCCGGCGTGGAGCGCGACGCCGCCGCTGCCGCCGATTATTACCTCAAGGTGCTGAAGGCCGATCCGCACAATGCCGATCTGCTCAGCCGCGCGTTCCTGTCCGTGCTTACCGATGGCGACGTCGATCAAGCCGGCAAGCTCGCCGACAAGGTTCTTCAAGTCGATCACAACGAGAGCATCGCGCGGCTCGTGGTCGGCATCCGCGCCCTCAAGCAGAAGCAATACGGAGTGGCTCGACAGAACTTTTCACTGTCGGTGCACGGTCCGGTGACCGATTTGACAGCAAAGCTACTGTCGGCTTGGGCAACTTACGGCTCCGGCGATGCGCGCGGGGCCGTCGACGATCTGGACAAGCTCGCCGGTCCGGACTGGTACGGAATTTTCAAGGATCTGCACGCCGCGCTCATCCTCGATCTCGCGAATAACAAGAAAGATGCCGCCAAGCGCTTCGAAAGCGCCTACAAGGTCGATCCGACCGCGTTGCGCACCGTGGAAGCTTACGGCCGCTTTCTATCGCGCAACAGCAGCAGGGATGCGGCGCTGAAGGTCTATCAGGACTTCGACAAGGCGCTGCCGAACCATCCGTTGATCGAGCAGGAAATCAAGCAAGTCACGAATGGAGATAAACTGCCGCCGCTGGTCGATACGGCCCAGGCCGGCGCTGCCGAAGCGCTTTATGGCATCGGCGCCTCCATCGGACGCCGGGGTGGCGAGGACTTGGCGCTGGTCTATCTGCAGCTCGCGCTCTACCTCGAGCCGACGCACGTCATGGCGCTGCTCTCGCTCGCCGATCTATACGAAACGCTCAAGAAACCCGATCTGGCGATCAAGGTGTATGAGCGCGTCCCGGCGTCGTCGCCGGTTTCGCGCAGCGCCGAGATTGAGCTCGCTGTCGATCTCGATACACTCGACCGGACCGACGAAGCCAAAAAGCGGCTCGATCGCATTATCGCCGATCATCCGAAAGACACCGAGGCGTTGATGGCGCTCGGCAACATCGAGCGCGCGCGCAAGGATTTTGCCGCCTGCGCGACGACTTACAGCAAAGCCATTGACGCGATACCGACGCTGGAGAAGTCGAACTGGGTCGTGTTGTACTTCCGCGGCATCTGTTACGAACGCTCGCACCAATGGCCGAGCGCCGAAGCCGATATGAAAAAGGCGCTCGAACTGTTCCCCGAGCAGCCGCTGGTTCTCAATTATCTCGGCTATTCGTGGGTCGATCAGGGCGTGCACCTGGAAGAAGGCATGGACATGATCCGCCGCGCGGTCGAGCAGCGGCCGGATGACGGCTACATCGTGGATTCGCTGGGCTGGGCCTACTTCCGCACCGGCAATTACGAGGAGGCGGTGAAGAACTTGGAGCGTGCCGTCCTGCTCAAGCCCGATGATCCGACGATCAACGATCATCTCGGCGACGCCTATTGGCGGGTCGGCCGGACGCTGGAAGCGCACTTCCAATGGGCGCAAGCGAAGGACTTCAAGCCTGAGGACGATGAACTCGCCACCCTTGAGAAGAAGCTCAAGGACGGGCTCCCCGCCGATACATCGTCTTCGGCCGACGCGATCAAGGCCAAGAAGGACGGCAACGGCGGCTAACGAGTGTCTTCACCCGCTCCGTTCGTCGAGAACGCGCCGGCCAAAGTCAATCTGACGCTTCGGGTCCTCGGCCGCCGCGCCGACGGCTATCATGAGCTCGAAAGCTTGGTGGCGTTTGCCGAAGTCGGCGACCGGCTGAGCTTCGCGCCGGGGGGCGAGCTCGCGCTCACGGTCCGCGGGCCGAACGCCGCGCAGGCCGGAGAGGGCGCCGACAATCTTGTACTCAAGGCGGCACGGGCGTTCGCCGTGCGCGTCGCAGGCATCGGTTTGGGCGCTTTCGATCTCGACAAGAGGCTACCGGTCGCCGCTGGGCTTGGCGGCGGATCGGCCGATGCGGCGGCGGCCCTGCGATTGCTGGCGCGCGCCAACAACATTCCGGGCGATGACGGGCGTCTTTATGACGCTGCGCGCGTGACCGGCGCCGACGTGCCGGTCTGCCTCGATCCGCGCCCGCGGCTGATGCGCGGCATCGGCGAGATACTCTCAGCGCCGCTCAAGCTGCCGGCGTTGCCTGTGGTGCTGGCCAATCCGGGCGTGGCGCTGCCGACTAAGTCGGTGTTTGCCGGCTGGAGGCGTGTGGAACCGCAAGCTCTGACGCTGGACGTCGCCTCGTTAGCGAAGATAACAAGCCGCGATGAGTATTTGCAGCTTCTCGCCACCCAAACGAACGACCTCGAAAACGCCGCGATTGACGTCGAGCCGATCATCGCGGAAGTGCTCGTCGCTTTGCGCGCGCTCACCGGCTGCCGGCTGGCGCGCATGTCGGGTTCCGGCGCCACTTGCTTTGCGCTCTTCTCGTCGGCAGCCGCCGCCATTGAGGCGGCGAAAGCCCTGAGCGACAAATATCCGCAATGGTGGGTGCGCCCGAGCGCGCTCGGCAGCGGTTAGAGACTAACCCCTTCCGCTGGTAATTTGATACGGCGGCGTCGGCCGCGTGACGCGCGAAGTCTAGTGCGTCCG
Organism: Xanthobacteraceae bacterium; assembly: GCA_049584975.1. Classification (GTDB taxonomy): domain Bacteria; phylum Pseudomonadota; class Alphaproteobacteria; order Rhizobiales; family Xanthobacteraceae; genus BOG-931. Next base: position 5,961 of record JBAUYV010000487.1, read on the forward strand.
TGCAATGCAGAAATCGACGGTCTGGACGAGTGCGGCCTTCATCGGCGAATCGGGAAATAGCGCCAGTGCGTCGCGGGCAATGGCGCCATAATGCTGGGCGCGCCCGATCGTGTCTTCGAGCGCGCGGTGTTTGGCCATCAGGCCGATGGCGTGCTCGAGGTCGGCGTCACTGGCCTCGCCACGCTCCAGCGTGCGGCGCCAGAATTCGCGCTCGGCGTCGCCGCCGCGACGGAATGCGAGCACGACCGGCAACGTGATCTTACCCTCGCGAAAATCGTCTCCGATGTTCTTGCCGAGCTTTTGCGATGCTCCGCCGTAATCGAGAACATCGTCGACAAGTTGGAATGTTATTCCCAGATTCATGCCGAACGAGCGGCAGGCCGCCTGCTCAGCTTTCTCCCGGCCTGAGAGGGCGGGGCCGACTTCGCAGGCGGCAGCAAACAGCTCCGCCGTCTTGGCGCGAATCACCGCAATATATTCGTCCTCCGTCGTCGCCGTGTTCTTGGCCAGCGCAAGCTGCATGACTTCGCCCTCGGCGATGACGGCGGCGGCCGAGGACAGAATTTCCAGCGCCTTAAGGCTGCCGACCTCGACCATCATCTTGAAAGCTTGGCCGAGCAGAAAATCTCCGACCAGCACGCTCGCTTCGTTGCCCCACAGCATGCGCGCGGCGAGCCGCCCGCGCCGCAGTTCGCTCTCGTCGACCACATCGTCGTGCAGCAGCGTCGCGGTATGCATGAACTCGACTGCGGCGGCGAGCTTGATGTGGCCATCGCCGCCGTAACCGGTGAGCCGCGCCAGCGCGAGGGTGAGCATCGGCCGCAGCCGCTTACCGCCGGAATTGATGAGGTGGTTGGCCACCTCCGGTATCATGGCAACTTCGGAACCCGTGCGCGCCAGAATGGCGCCGTTGACCCGCTCCATGTCGGCGGAGACGAGATCGACCAGTGGGTCGATCGAGGGTTCATGCGGGCTTCCGAACGGAAGGATAACGGCCACTGAACTTTCTCCACAAGGCACCCGCGACCATAGAAACGCAATGGTGACCCGACAAGTGTACTATGCGTCGTCGCGCCTGCAGGCGGGTCGCTGCTTGGGGCGACGGCCTGCCGATCATCTATGGACGTGGCGGCGAAGGGGAGCAATGTCAAGCAACCAAAGTCTCGCCCAGGAGACGGCCGAAGAGACAGCCCAGGAGACGGCCGCGGGCCTGCTGAGGGTCGCGGTTCTGGTGCCGTGCTACAACGAAGAGCACGCGATTCCCAAAGTGGTCGCAGATTTTCGCGCCGCGCTGCCCGACGCAACGATTTACGTCTACGACAACAATTCAAAGGACAACACGGCCGCTGCGGCGCGCAGCGCCGGCGCTTTGGTCCGCCGCGAAACCCATCAGGGCAAGGGTTATGTTGTGCGGCGGATGTTCAACGACGTCGAGGCGGACGTTTACGTGTTGGTCGACGGCGATGCGACCTATGACGCGCCGAGCGCGCCAAAAATGATCGAGAAATTGCTCGACGATCGTCTGGATATGGTCGTGGCGACCCGTATCGATGTGGAAGAAGCGGCCTACCGCCGCGGCCATCGCACCGGCAACGTGCTGTTGACCGGCCTCGTCGCCCACGTCTTCGGTCGCGCCTTCACCGACACCCTCTCCGGCTATCGGGTGTTCTCGCATCGGTTCGTCAAATCATTTCCCATTCTGTCGGGTGGATTCGAAATCGAGACCGAATTGACCGTACATGCACTTGAACTCGAGTTGCCGGTCGGCGAGGTGGCGACGCCGTACTATTCGCGGCCGAGCGGATCGTCTTCGAAGCTCTCAACCTGGCACGACGGCTTTCGCATTCTCTGGATGGTGCTGAAACTCTACCGCACCGAGCGGCCGCTGCCGTTCTTCGGCTCGTTCGGCATCGCGCTCGCGCTTTGCTCGATCGGGCTCGCCATCCCGATTGTAATCACTTACGTCCAAGAGGGTCTGGTGCCGCGGCTGCCGACCGCCGTGCTCTCTACGGGATTGATGGTGCTCGCGTTCCTCTCGATCGCCTGCGGCTTGATCCTCGATACCGTCACGCGCGGCAGGCGCGAGGCCAAGCTCATCGCCTATCTGGCGCTGCGCGCCCCCGGCGAGGAGCGGCGGCGGTAAGGGCGCAACGCCCCATGCTGTGGCGCCCGACGCGGCGCCGCACGATGTGTACGCGTCCGAACTTCTAGCTTGCCGCCTTGGGCGAAATATCGCAGAGGCGGCGTTTGGCGCAAGCCTACCGGCCCTTGCGGGTCGTGGATTGCCCTGGGGGGTCAATAAGGTATTCTGCATTGAGTTGTTACCGTCGGCCCTGAGCAGTGCCAGGCGGCGATTGGCGACGGAGGTGAGGCGTTGCGCGAACTCGTCCGAACCAACGACGCGGTGGTGATCTCGGCCATCGAGGCGCTGCTCAATGGCGCGGGAATTTCGCACATGATCGCCGATCAGAACATGAGTGTGCTCGAGGGCTCGATCGGCGCTTTCCAGCGGCGCATTCTGGTCGACGAGGACGAATTTGCGGCCGCGCGGCGTCTTCTCGCCGACGCGGGCTTCGGCAAAGAGCTTCGGCCCGACAGCGTCTGAGACGAGGCGTGCGGGCAGGTCCCAGAGCAAGGGTCCCAGATCGCCGCGGGCCGGAATGGTGACGCAAAGCATGCCGCTCGAAAGCAGCGAGGACGCCGTTCTCGGCGGCCGGCTTGTTTTGCGCCAGCCGCGGCGCGGCCATCGCGTCGGCCATGACGCCATTTTGTTGGCGGCGGCCACGTCCGCCTACGCGGGCGAACACGCGGTCGATCTCGGCGCCGGCGTGGGTGCGGCCGGATTGGCACTGACGCGTCGCGTCGAAGGCCTTACGGTCACGCTCGTTGATATCGATCCGGCTCTGGTGCAGTTCGGCCGTGATAACGCCGAGCGCAACGGTCTCGCTGACCGTGCGCGTGCTGTGTGTCTCGATGTGACGGCGTCTGCCGCCGCTTTCGCCGCCGCGGGGCTGGAACAGGAGTCGGCGGATCGCGTGCTGATGAATCCTCCCTTTAACGTTTCGCAAAACTCCTCGCCCGAACCGGGCCGCCGCCTGGCGCACGCCGCTTCCAAGCTCACGCTGCGGCAATGGGTGCACACCGCATCTCGGCTCCTTCGTGCCGGCGGTGTGCTGACGGTGATCTTGCGCGCGGACGGACTCGACGAGGTGCTGGCGGAGCTCAGCTCGGCATTTGGTGCGATTGCGGTCTTGCCAATTCACCCGAAGCCCGACGCGCCGGCGATCCGTGTCCTGGCGCGGGCGACGAAAGGCAGCCGCACGCCGCTCGCGTTGTTGCCCGGCTTCGTGCTCGCCGACGCGGACGGCAAGCCGAGCGACGCCGCCGAGCAGGTGCTTCGTGGCGGCGGCCTCCTGCCGTTGGGGGAGATTTGATTGCGGGCGCTGCTTACCCGTGAGGCATCAGGCTGCCACCGAATCGCGCGGAACCGGACCGCGCGCTTTGGCTTCGCGCCGAGCCGCAAAGTGGGAAAGGCCGATGAAGAGGCTCATCAGCATCAAGAATATGTAGATTTTCATAGGTTGCTCGACGTCGTCCGTTGAGATCGGACGCCATTTCAAGCAAAAAGCATTCCAGAGATTAAGGATCAGTAACTTGAGCCCTCCATTGCCGCATCTTATGTGAATGCAATGACTGAAAACCGGACAGGCGGCGGTATGCGCGATCTTTTCACGCGGGCTCTTGCCCCGGTGCGGCCGCTGCTTCCCCGCCGATTCCGTGGTGACACGCCGGTCGTGCCCGTGGTTCGGCTCACCGGCGTGATCGGTTTTTCCACGCCACTGCGGCCGGGTCTGACGCTCGCTGGCATTGCGCGCACGCTCGAGCGGGCATTCGCGACGCGCAACGCGTCCGCGGTTGCGGTCTCCATCAACTCGCCCGGCGGATCGCCCGTGCAGTCGCATCTGATCTTCAGGCGCATCCGCGAGCTGGCGCAGGAGAAAGGCCGCCGCGTCATCGCCTTTGTGGAAGACGCCGCCGCCTCCGGCGGCTACATGATCGCCTGTGCGGCCGATGAGATCATCGCCGATCCGCATTCCATCGTCGGCTCGATCGGCGTGGTCGGCGGTTCGTTCGGTTTCGACAAGGCGATGGCGAAGCTCGGCATTGATCGCCGGCTTTATACGTCGGGTGAACACAAGGCGATGCTCGACCCGTTCCTGCCGGAGAACGCCGACGACGTAGAGCGGCTCAAAAAGCTGCAGCGCGAAATCCATGTTGATTTCATCGGCTTGGTGAAGTCGCGCCGCGGCGGCAAGCTGAACGGCCCGGAAAATGACTTGTTCTCTGGCGAATATTGGACCGGACGCCGGGCCCTGGAGCTTGGCCTTGTGGACGGTATCGGCGATCTTCGCGGCGTGTTGCGCGAACGATTCGGAGACAAGGTCGTTACCCCTCTGGTCAGCGCCGAGCGCGGGTGGTTCGGGCGGCGCGTTCCGGGTGTCGGCGGCCCGTTAGGGCTGCTGCAAGGAGGGCTTGCCGAGGACTTGATTTCGGCGCTGGAAGCGCGTGCCATGTGGGCGCGCTATGGGCTCTGAGTGGATTTGTGAAGGATTGTTTCCAGTTAATACGGAGAATGTGCGATGCCCCCGGTGATCGCAGTGGCCCTGGGACTGTTCGGAGCGGCAGCGTTGGTGCGCTGGTGCGTCAAAGAAGCCCATCGCGTCAACGTTGAGCTCGACGAAGTCCGCGGCGCGGAGCCGGTCGAACCCGTCGATCGCGGCGTGCTGCCGACATTGCGGCGTGATCCTAACACCGGCGAATACCGACCGGGGTAATCCGTATCGTACGCCGTCCCTACGGCGTATCTTTGATGTTGTGCTCTTTCACCACGCGGCCCCATTTTTCATATTCGGCCTTCATGAAAGTCCCAAGCTGCTCGGGCGTGCCGCCGACGGGCGTTGCGGCGGTTTTGACGAGCTTGTCGTGCACTGCGGGATCTTTCAGCGCATCGTCCACTGCCTTGTTGAGCTTGGCGATGACGTCAGGCGGCGTCTTTGCGGGCGCCAGCAGCGCGTACCAGTTCGACGCGTCGGTGTTGGGATAGCCCTGCTCGGCGAGCGTCGGCACGTCCGGCAAAATGGCGTCGCGCTTGTCTCCGGCTATGCCGATCGCCACCAGGTTGCCTGCCTGGATTTGCGAGATCACCACCGGGATGTCGAGGGAGACGACGTCCACCTGGCCACCGAGCAGATCGGTAAGCGCCGGCGCCGCGCCGCGATAGGGCACGTGAAGGAACGTAACGCCCGCCGAAGTATCGAGCATGAGCTGGGCGAGATGCGGCGGCGAGCCGATGCCGGTCGAGGCGAACGGAATGCCGCCGGGTTTTTGCTTGGCGAGCGCGACCAGGTCCTTGACCGATTTGATGCCGAGCTTGGGCGAGACCACAAGCACTTCGGAAACTTTGGTGACCAGAGAGACCGGCGCGAAATCGCGGAACGTGTCGAACGGCATGTTCGCCATGATGTGCGGCGACACCGTCACCGCACCGGCGGTGGTGAGAAACAGCGAGTAGCCGTCGGGTTCGGACTTGGCCACGTCGCCGCCGCCCAGCGTGCCGTTGGCGCCGGGCTTGTTGTCGATATAGACGCGCTGGCCCAGGAGGGCGGTCATCTTGTCGGCGACCAGGCGGCCGACGAAATCGGTGGGGCCGCCCGGCGGAAACGCCACCACGATGCGGACCGGACGGCTGGGAAAATTCTGCGCCCAGGCGTACTGCGGCGCCAGCAACGTCGCGAGCGCCATCGCCGCGATCAGCAAATCCCGAATTTTGCGCACAATTTCCTCCCGTCGCTTCTGGGAGGAATCAGGTATCAGGGCGCGGCACGTTGGTCGAGACTTGACCCGGCCGACGCCTTCCACCAACAACGGCCCATGAACGAAGCTTTGCCGCCCCACATGCGCCCCGAACGCTCGTTTCAGGGGCTAATCCTGGCGTTGCAGCGCTATTGGGCGGACTGGGGCTGCGTCATTTTGCAGCCCTACGACATGGAGGTGGGCGCCGGCACTTTTCACCCGGCGACGACCTTGCGCGCGCTCGGGCCGAAGCCGTGGAACGCGGCCTATGTGCAGCCGTCGCGCCGGCCCAAGGACGGCCGCTACGGCGAGAACCCCAACCGCCTGCAGCATTATTATCAGATGCAAGTCATCCTTAAACCGTCGCCCGACGATTTGCAGGACCTTTACCTGAAATCGCTCTACGCGATCGGCATCGATCCGAAGATCCACGACATCCGTTTTGTCGAGGACGATTGGGAAAGTCCGACGCTCGGCGCCTGGGGGCTCGGCTGGGAGTGCTGGTGCGACGGCATGGAGGTTTCGCAGTTCACCTATTTCCAGCAGGTGGCCGGGGTCGAATGTGCGCCGGTCTCGGGCGAGCTGACTTACGGGCTCGAACGGCTCGCCATGTACGTGCAGGGCGTCGAGAACGTTTTCGATCTCAACTTCAACGGCCGCGACGGCGCGCAGCGGGTGAGCTACGGCCAGATCTTCCTGCAGGCCGAGCAGGAATATTCACGGCATAATTTCGAATACGCCGACACCGACATTCTGTTCGAGCAATTCCGCATGGCGGAAGCCGCGTGCAAGAAATATCTCGAGGCCGGTTGGGTCGCCGGACACAATCAAGGGCGGCATGTGATGGCGCTCCCGGCCTACGACCAGTGCATCAAGGCCAGCCACGTGTTCAATCTGCTCGATGCGCGCGGCGTGATTTCCGTGACCGAGCGGCAGAGCTATATTCTGCGGGTGCGCGAGCTTGCGAAAGCGTGCGGCGAGGCGTGGCTGGCAACGGAAGGCGGAGGTAAGAGCGCATGAGCGAACCTGAAATCGGCGGGCGGCGGCCGATCCCAATCAATGTCGTTGCCGGCGAAAGCTACTGGTGGTGTGCCTGCGGGCGCTCGAAGACGCAGCCGTTCTGCGACGGTTCGCACAAGACCACCGAATTCCGGCCGCAGGAGTGGAAGGCGTCCGCAACCGAGGAAGTCTGGTTCTGCGCCTGCAAGCGCTCGCAGCATCAGCCGCTCTGCGACGGCAGCCATAAGAGGCTCGGCGCGTGAGACAACTTTTCACCCTCCCCTGGAGG
>JBAUYV010000488.1:0-21377 GCA_049584975.1 Xanthobacteraceae bacterium
GCCACGGGCGACGCTCCCGAACCGGGAGCAACAAACAGAAGGAATACCGGACTATGACTGACTTGTTAGAACAACTGAAAACGGACTTTGAAGGGCAGGCCGAATGGCGGCGCGGCAAGGCGGCGGAATATCCCGGCGATGATCGCAACCTGAAAGCAGCCGAGTTGCTCGATAGATTGGAGGGCACGGTTGATGCGGTGCCCCCGCTGTTGCGCAAGCAATACGAGGCCGCCTTTGATGGCCCGGACGTTTCCCGCGCCGTCGAGTGCCATTCGGAAGCATTGCGCCAAGTCGGCTTTCAATCGGAACCTGCGAACGCGGCGGCGTTCATTTCCGGTTTTCTTGCCGAGTTGCGCGATACCGCAGACGATGAGGCCGCAGCATGAGCAAACACACCTAACGTAGTCAATGGTTGCGGTTGTAGTAGCGTGCGGACTCCAAACAACAAAAAGGCCGCCATCGCTGGCGGCCCTTTCGATTCATACGGTACGCGGGCGCATACGGTATGCTGGGCGCGATTTGTCGCACCCGCGTCGTGCATCTTAACTGTGTTTGTTGGTTGACATACCCCCTTAGCGCCCTTGCTACAGCGTGCGCGACGCTCCGAACCGGGAGCAACAAACAGAAGGAACTAAACAGATGCGACAGACACACGCGACTATCAAACACGTTCAATCACGCCATTTCAAGGTCTAAGGGCGGTTTAAGAGATTTGATTCAACTGATTCGAATCCCGCGCGCCTGGGCGAATGTCCGAAGGGATAGCCCGCGTTCAAGCTCGCGCGCTCGATCTCAGGACCCGCTTAACAGATGCTATCACGCTGTCGAGCGTTGCAGCATGGCACGCCCATTCCCTGAAGGTTCGGTTCCAAATAGACCGCGTATGCGGCCAGCAAGATCATCTGTTGTGCATCCAATCTTTATAAGTCCGGGCATGGCCTCATTGGTGAGTACATATACGCAGTGTGCCGGTCGCGGGTTAAAAATCGGAGTCCCGAAATCCCGGCTTTTCTTTTTCGCAATAGCCTTTGTGGTTCGGTTAAGCGAGCGGCTGTGCTTCGCGCGCGCGGGTGAGGCGCGCGAGAATGTCAACGCGGGTCATCACCGTTTCCGAAAGGCCCCCCGTCTTTCGGACAGACCCCGTAGCTGCCGATCATCGACGCCAGTTCAAGGCAGACCATCAATTTTGTCGCGGGATGAAAAGTTCTACACTCACCACGCCGTTGTTGTGGCGGAGGATTGCGGACTATGGGCCGCATGCGCCGACTGGCGAAGGTCCCGACGAATTCGCCGAGGCCGCACAGCAACCCGCCGGTAACTAATAAGTGTTACAGAAGCTGCCATGAAACCCCTCGTCTGTCATCAGCGCAAAGTACGTGACGCGGAAGCGCAGAGAGCGAGCGTCTTATGGGCCATTGTGAAACGATCAACGACAAGTATGGCAACGAAATAATCCCGCCGCTCAAATGGGCGTTAAAGTTCGTTGATAACATCTGGAGCTAGACCGCCCGCACGAATCGAAGGGCCGCCAGCGATGGCGGCCCTTTTGTTGTTTGGAGCCCATTTATTCGTATAAGTATTTTTGACCGGGTGGCGCGCTATCGTCCAAAGCTTCATTGACCAGAGTCCCTAGCTCCCGTTCCGTTTCCGCTTCATTGAAGCCTAGCGCCTGCAACTCTTCGCGCGCCGATTTGAACGCGGCGGCTAGAAAATACGAAACCGCGTTTTCGCCTTCCACTGTAAAGCGGTCATCGGGATTCAACGGGCGGCCCCACGATTCTTCGTGAAGTTCGGGCGATAGCTTTGGCATGTTGGTCCTTTTTGTTAGGCGGCCTTGGCCTGTTCTTTCAGGTGGCGAATTGCTTTCCGCGCCTTTTCCGGCGTCATGCCCCACACCCTCCGAAACATCTGATAAAGCGTGCAACAAGGGACGTTCGGAGTAGTCGAGACGTGCGGGAGTCCCGCATAACCGCAATGGCACTTTTTGAACTGGCGCGGCACTTTGCCTTTGGGGAAACTGAAAACCCGAAAGCCGTTCAAGCCGTGGCCCATGGCTGGATGGGTGTTGACTTGCTGCGCCAGCGAAAACGCGATCAATCCAGCACGTCAACAGTGCGCGGAGCGCAGCATATATGAATCCGAAATCGCTTTTTACGACTGCTATGGTCGAATGTAGGAAGTGCGGACACAAGGGCACCGTCGTGTGGAACGATGGCGATGCCAAGTATGAAGGTTTCCATGTCGCTGATGATGGGCGTATCCTTTGTGATCGGTGCAAAGAACCCTGGGTGATTGAGGATCAGCCATTTTCCAAAGGGCAATACGCGCCTCAATTTTTTCCTTTAAGTACCAGGCCGCATTTTCGAGAGTGTTACGAATGTAAATATGTGCATTGTCCCGTATCTTAACGGCAAATTTTTCGGCCATCACGGAACTTCTCCCATCTCAGGCTACGTGCTTCCTCGTCCAACGCGATACTCGATATCAAATCATCTGTAAGAGCGCCTGGGACACCGCTTTCTTGATCTACTGAACCGCCAACAAGCAATCTAATCTTACCACGGTGCGCGCGAACCCACCCGTCCGGAGACGGCTTAGAGTAGGAGCAATTTCATCACGAGCCCATTGATCCCAAATATCCCGAGGTGGCAGCCAGAACCAACCGTGGTCCACGTCACCAACCACGGTCGCCGCGCCCGCAGATGCAAATCCAGCCGTCAGTAGGCATACCAGCGCCGCTCGACAATCATGATCCTCTTCCTGCTCAAACCGCTGTATTGTGCTTGCGTCACACCATCCAAGCGACTTTAACGCCGTTCGAATGCGTTGCGTCTGTAGGGCTTTTTCGTAGAGCCAGTCTGACCGCTTCTTATTTTTTGGCTTCTTTGTTTCGAACGCGCTTTCCGGCAGAAGCACCCCAAGGAAGGCGTTCGGAAACGCCTCTAAGAGCGCAGCGTTCGGACGGGCGGTCAAGTCGGTTGATAAGCAACAGCTTCCATCGAGCACTTGAGCGAATGCGGCAGCCGCTTCGTAGCCCGCATTGCGCAAGCCGTACGAACGACCATAGTGGCTAAGTCCTGGTCGGCATCTATTCCAAAAACGACCGCCGTAGAAAAACTGCTCGCAACCCCGTCGGGGCGTTCCCTCGTGCTCGGGGAGAAGTGGCGCGTCTAGTGCGGCAATGGCAAAGGTTGCGCCTGACGGCAAAGAGCGCCTGCGTTGTTCCCAGTTTGTGCCGGTTCTGCAAACTCCAACCTTCCCTGCAAGACGCCAAGCCAAACCAGTCGTTTGCTTCGTCCTAGAATATCCAACATCCACCCCAAGAAGGTTCATGGAAATCACCTTGGGCACTCGTCCGATGCGCCCCGCACCAGATTGATCTTATCTGCCATTCGTGTGCAATTCCCGGCATGGATACCGTTCGCGTCGATATCTGCTATCGGCCGCTGCGCATCGCCTGGGCTGTCCAATCCGGCGACCGCGATGCGTTTCGTCGAGCGGTTCGGCTGAACCATACGCTATGGGGCGGCCGATTTAATCCGATTGTTTTGGTTGACCGCCTGGATGAGGCGAAGCAGATTGTCGAACTCTTTCGCGCTGACATGGTTGTCGCTGTTGGGGATGCGCCAGAGGTCAAGGAATTTCCTCAACGCTTCCCACACCTTATTGATCCATTTTTTCCCCCATCGTTGTTCGTCAAGGACATGAGCCGCCGGACGCGGGCTCGCGTTCTAGACATGCACAATGCTTTTTACCACTGGCGTAACACGCCCGAGTGGAAGGCTATCGATGGAATGGGCGTCAGGCGTTTTGTCTGCGAGCCCGACGATCCGCTGGCGGATACCTTCCTATTGCATTACGGCGCATATCCCGATGCCGCCGACATCGGCATCGACTACAGCGAGCTGCTTTTGCAGGCAACACTGGCGATTGATTGCACAATCGACAAAACCTTGCCGATCCCGCTCGATCCCTTGGATCATCCAAGCTTTGGCCGACTGACACGTGAGGGGCTCAGCCGCCACTACAGCGTTCGCGCCGGATGGGATCACGCCGGTTTTTTTGTTGGCGAAGCGGGCAATATCGATGATCTTGTTTGCTTCTGGAACCTTCGCGCCGCAGATATCGATCTTCAATTTTTTGACCCGGCACACGTAGGACGGTATGCGCTCGTCAAGCCGGAATACGAACGACGGACGCTCGCTCGTCTGGCGCACCTGGGAGATCATCGCCGCAACATAGCCGTTTGGTCCCGAGGCGACGTTCAGAGCGCGGCTCAGCATTTCGCCGGTCAGCCGCTCAGCCTGTGTGCTGTGTCGGGGCCGACATTTTGGAGCGGTAGCACTGTTCGCCCACCCATGATGATTTTGGGCCAAGCCTCATCGCTTGGCGTTTATGGACAGGAACAGGGTAAGCCCAAGGTGTCGTTTGCGCTCAACGACAAACCGTTCAGTGCTGATGGTTGGTTTTCGACCCAGCACCTCGTCGCATCAGTGACTGTACTAAACACCGACGAGGATCACACTTTCAATCCGCCTTACGTGCCCGAGTGGAACGAATTCTTCGCGCGGACGATGCACTTTGAATACAACAAGCTACGGATCGAGCCGGAACGTATCGGTATTATCATCGACGCAGCCGACCATGCTTCATTTGTGAACGGCTTGCCGGTTGGCGCATTGGTCGAGAAGCTGTTTAACTCGATTGGTATGCGGGCCAAATTGAGTGGCGGTGGACTTATAGCGCGCCAATTAATTGCACGTCTTGGCGGCGTGGACGGCTCTCGCGTGTTCAAAATTCCAGGCGTGCGAAGGCTATTGAAAACCTATGGACCGCGTGCGCCCTTCACAAAAAAGTCGGCGCTTCAACTCATCGGGCAGCGGGACCCAGACAATCCTCAATCGCGGTTTGACGATCATAAGCAGCTTTACATCGAATCGCGAGATTTCGGCACAGACCTGACGCCACTGATGGTGTTTGAATTTCTCGTTTCCAAGGGTCTGTTCCGTATCGGGGCCGAACTGACATGCTCAAGCTGCAACATCCCGAGTTGGATCGCGCTGGATGTTCTAAAACACGAGAACGTTTGCGAACTGTGCGGAACGCAGTTCGACGGAACGCGGCAGCTCGTGCGCAGCAACTTTACGTATCGTCGAACAGGGGTGCTTGGTCTGGAAAAGAATACGCAGGGTGCAATTCCCGTCGTGCTCGTGATGCAGCAACTTCATGTAAACGTCGCCAGCACCTTCCGAGATTGCATCTACGCCCCATCCTACGACCTTTTCTTGAGCGCGGAGCCAAACGAAGCGTATTGCGAGGTCGATTTGCTAGTCATCCAACCGCGCACGTATCCCGACAAGGCGCAAGTTCTTCTTGGGGAGTGCAAAGATGAAGGCGGTCGCATCGATGCGGATGATATCGCGCATCTCCGATTTGTTTCGGAGGCGTTGCCTAAGGAGCGGTTCGATCCGTATATCCTCCTTGCCAAACTAGCGCCATTCTCGGGAGACGAAATTGCGTTGGCCCGAAGCTTGAACGGTCCTTATGAGCATCGTGTTATTCTCCTCACTGCGCGCGAGCTTGAGCCGTATCATCTTTTCGAGCGGACGAATAAGGAGCTTGGGCTAGATTTGCGTGGCGGATCGCTGGAGGAGCTGGCTGCCATAACGGAACAGCTTTATTTTAAGTGACAGGGGCTTGAAACGGAGAACTGATCGCGTCGGTCGTGCAGTTGGAAGCAAAACGGGGCTCGACAATGGCGACTACTGCGAGGTACGGGGTCGAGGTCGCAGTTGCGAGCAATGTTTATCCGAAGGGCAGCCGCTCGAACTGGTACCCTGTGGGCGCTTCAGGGTGATGCCGGGGCGAGGAAACTTCCGGCGACGCGGCATGATTACAACGGCCACCGCTGCCGCCATCAAGAATCATCGGGCCGACTTTCCCGGAGGGCATCGCCAAGAGCGCCACGGGACCATCGTTTCCGATACCAAATGCAAATTCGGGCTCGTCAGGAAGCGTCGAGTTGTATCGCTCAAAAACAGCCGCACAGCCGCGCGGATTTTCAGTAAGCGCCTTCTCAATTTCCCCTACTCGGTCCAACAGATACCGCGCATAGAGCCACGCTTTCATTGTCGTTCCGCTGGCCATCATGAGACCGCGCGGGACAAAGGTTCGCCCTCCGAACGAGAATGCAGAGTTGTAATGATTGCCTCGTAAGTTTGCTCGCTGAGTTTCTGTGAGTTGATTTGGAGCGGTGGGAGTATTCAGCTCGTAAATGACGCCCTCGTGTGGCCACTCACTGGCCAACACTTCGAGAAGGTGATGTCGGACCCACCTGTGGTCTGTCATATCGCGATGAGCCATTACGTCGATGAGGTAGGCAGCGTCGGGTTTGAAACTGACTAACAGTAGATGATCATGCGTTTGACGAAGCCGTTAGCCTCGACAACGGATGAAATATGGAGATGATGGATACCCCAATCGTTCAACAGCATGTCGAGATCATGGCGTTTGTCTCCAGGCATTTTAACAACCGCTCGGTAAATGTCTCGACTGAGGTACTTTTGGAGGTTTCGCCCTGACTCAATGTCAGCAATTATCAGAGCGAGATCACTTACCCGCTGCGAAGTCAGGGGATTTTGTTCGAACGCGCGTGACTTGTGAACCATCCGGGGTTGTGGCGGCACAAATCGGCTCGCCCAATTGTAATAGACGACGAGAGCCGCATGGGCGTCGAGCCCATTCAAATACGCGACTAGCTTCGCATCTCCTCGATCATAGGGCAGGTTCGCCAGCACCCACTGGCGAACGCTATCGGTCAGATTCATCGTTCCTCTCACCCTAACTTCTCAGATAGCTCAACTACGGACACAAATTCGATGCCATAATCCTTTTGAAGCCATGCTTTGTTGGCGTCGTCAAACACTGATGAACCCCTGGCATTCCGGCCTCTATCCTCAGTGCAGAACAAATCAATGCCATACCCATAGTGAGCGGCGACCGAGTCACCATCGGCCCACTCATTAACCGCTCGCGCTACCCGCTTGTGACCTGTTGCGCGTCGAAGCCCTTCGAACCATAGCGTTGGTTTGGCGATCTCCTCCGGCGTCAACAATTGCAGTCCGAGCGTCACTGGCACGGCGTATCCGAGACCACGGGCTCCGATTGCCGTGGCCAGCTCATTCACCTTATCCATACACTTGGCCAGCTCTAGGACGGACTCATGAGGTTCGAAGAATTTCACCTGACCGTGCTTTGCGCGAACCCCACACATGCGGGCCGGTCCTCTGAGCGCACGCATGCCCATTGCTTCGATGATCTGTATTACCTTAAGCAATGTGGGATCGAGTGGTGGTCGATGATATTCGATACCGATTTCAATATTGATCGTATGCTTGCCTGTAGGAGAAGACCGACTCACTGGCCTCGTCCTGCCTAGGACCTGTGGGCGTTCTTTCCTCCGAACTCCCTCTAGCGTGACAAGTGTCTCACAATAGAACCCCCGAACACGGCCAGCCTCAATCGCATCCCGAACCTCGCGGCCGCCCGGTCGGTTCTTGACGATAATGTCCAGACTGCAGGTGTCGAAAGTCACGCCGATATCTGTCATTGGTTGCTCACGGCCGGGGCTATGCGAATACAGGACGCGTCCTACGCCGAACTGATTCGTTCAGATGCCTAGGCGGTCGGTGCGGCGGCGCAAGGGCAAATGCGATACTGCGCAGAGATTTAAACAGGACAGGCCCCACCGGTTCGCACGCTCGTAGGCCGTGCGTGTAGGCCACAAGGGCCATCGTGGCGTCCCGGTGGCCGTAGCGGTTGCTTCGAGCCGCCGCCATGAGCCGCTCCATCTCGGTCTCGGTCAGGTATTCGCGGGTCCGTAGGTCGCTATTAGGGGGCCGATTGGGAGTGACTGTTCGTTTTTCGATGGCTGGCGTGACCAGTTTGAGGTGCGCTTCGCCATGCGTTTTCGCCCTTCCCTCGTGACAGACTGTTCGCAACACAATCATATTACCAACAGTGGGCAAGGCCCAGACCGCCTGTCCCGGTGGTGATGTTGTTATGCATGGGAAGGCAGCGGCAGTGCTCGCGGCTATTGTGTGGGGCGAACTCCCCTAGGATTCTGGCGTGCGACCTCCTATGTCTTGCGAAGCGTGAAGTGCGGCCCCGGTCGGGTCGCCTCTTGAAGATGGCGAAGCAAAGGGTTTCAGCTTCGTAGGCCAGCACGCCCGGATTTCTTTCTGCCGGACTACGGTGCCAACCAACAAGAACAAGCACGCGGCGGCGGGCCATGTGGTCACCGCAACAGAATCGCGGAAGGAATGCTCTCTCATGACCGCGTTGACCATTCTCTTGCACCTCACGCGCGCGCGCGAGGCACATGACGATCAGCTTAAGCCGTTGGCTTCGCCTTCCCGAGCCATTTGATCGGCAGTCGGATCAATTATCAACAACACGGGGTCATGTGCAGTTCGGCACTGGCTGAGGCGAGCGCCGCGTTTCCTCGCCGCCACCCCACGCACTCTTTGCCACGGCCCGCAAGTTCACACGGCGCATTTAGTTAGCACGAGTCACAACCGTCAGGACCGTTGCGCGGGCTGGCCGCCTCAGTTGGCGGTCTTATTCTCTTTTAAAGCTGACAGTCGCCATCTAGCGGGACATTAGGAACGTCCGCCCTCAAGCCCTGTTACCGGTGCCATCTGCCATTCCTGCGCGGGCCATTGCACTGACGTTAATTGCTTTCTTATACTTTCAACCTAGGGTACGTGGTTGGGGCTAGGGGTGTTACTGTGCCGATGCTCGACTCAAAATGGTTGGCGTGGGCGATTGAGCAGGCTCGTCGCGATCTTATTGATTTGACGCGGCGCAACCGGCTGCTGCACGCGCCGCTTGAGGGAAAACGCCCGTGGTGTATGGCCATTACGGAAACGAGCCCTGATGAGCTTTTTGAGAAGCTATACAGGCAAGAGAATTTTCGGGGCTACGCGTTCAAGGCGCGCAGCGACGACTCCGATGAACAGAAAACGCTGCCAATCGCATCATCAGAGCAAGTAAATCCCACTCCAGAAGCACCGCCAACGCGACGGCACCGACTTCAAACACGGCTCGCGCATGACAAGCTCCAAAAGCGGCTCGCGAAAATTTTTCGGGAAGAACGGACACTGGAGGAAGAACAAGGGCTCAGCACGCTATATCTCGCTCTCGGCTTCCTCAAATGGTTTGAGAGCGATCAAGCCGATGCATCCTTTGCGCCATTGCTTCTCGTTCCAGCGACAATGGTTCGTGTCGGCGGAACAGATGGATACCTTCTTCGGGGAAGAGATGACGAAATTGTCTCAAACATATCGCTACGTGAAAAGCTAAAAAGCAACTTCGATATTAATCTGCCTGATCTTCCAGAAGACGAGGAATGGAAACCGTCAGCGTATTACGACGCCGTCGGCCGGAAAATCAAGCGACAAGTGCGATGGCAAGTTGACCGTGAAGCAGTAGGCCTGGGGTTCTTTTCGTTTTCAAAATTCTTAATGTGGAGCGACTTGCACCCAGAGTCTTGGCCGAATAATGCGCTTCTCGACCATCCACTCCTGAACACACTTCTTGGTCAAGGTTCTGAGTTTGACTCTTTTCCGCCCCTTGTGCCTGACGAAGAACCGATTGACCATCGAATTGACCTTTCAAAATGTACCCACGTCGTTAATGCTGATAGCTCCCAGGCAATCGTAATTGAAGAGGCCCGCACTGGACGCAACCTCGTAGTACAAGGGCCCCCCGGTACAGGCAAGTCGCAGACGATCACTAATGCAATCGCATGTGCTGTCCATAATGGCAGAAAAGTCCTCTTTGTTGCGGAAAAGACAGCAGCATTAGAGGTAGTTCATGATCGCCTGAAGAAGGCTGGCCTCGGTGCGCTTTGCCTGGAAATACACAGCCGAAAAGCAAACAAACGGGAGGTCGTAAAGTCGCTAGGAGAAGCTCTTCGATTTTCCAGCACCTCGCAATTTGATCCAAACCTTTCGTCCAAATTAGGCTATTGCCGCGACAAACTGAATCAGTGGGCGAAAGCTATCCACCAGCCGATTGGGCAAACCCTACGAACTCCATTCAATGTTATTGGGCAGCAAATAAATCTTCGCTCTCAAGGAGTACGTCTGCTTGATCGTCGTCTCGATGCCGCCAACTGGTCCGCAACAAAGCTATCCTCAGCGGAAGCGGCCGTGGACCGCGCTACCACATGCATATTTGATCTTCATACCGTTCCCCGCGATCATCCTTGGTTTGGAACAGATATAGATTCGCAAAGTCCGTTCGATTTGGATCGCCTTGCCCCCGTACTAGATACGGCCATCGAAAAACTTGAGACGCTCAGAAAGCAGACCGAAAAGGCTGTTGCAGCAATTGCTGATGTAGAGTTGGCGTCCATTTCACACGCAGTCGCGACCATAAAGGCATTACGACATGTCGCAGCAGTTCCCAAGCGGGGCCGAAGCACCCTCGGCAATCTGCAATGGGCCCGCGATCTGGACGCAATTGAGGTTGCGATTGGACACGGTCAGCGATTGGCAGCGCACATTGGTGAAGCAGAGGAGCGTTTCGCGGAGGAAGCTTGGGCCTACGACGCCATTGGCTTAATTCTAATACTGCGAGCCGATGGCAATTCATTTTTTCGTCGTTTCAGCGGGCGTTATCGACGGGTAAACGCCGACTTAGTTGCAATCTGTCGTAACTATCCGCCTAAGAAGTTAGAAGATCGCATTGCTCTGATTGAAATCCTCAAAAAGGGTCAAGAAAGCCGCCAAGAGTTCGCCCAAAAGACATCTCCGTTCGCGTCGACTTTGGAAACAATCTGGGCGGGGCACAGAACTCCTTGGTCAGAAGCTCGGGCGCTGGCGGCTTGGGCTCGCCGCGCAAAAGCCGAACTCGGCGGCGAGCGGTTGTTGACACTTGCAGCTCGTTCATCGGACGTTGCTGTGTACTCTAATTTTGCGGATTTACTCGAAGAGGCCGCAAAATCCGCAACACTAGCTCTTGACGAAGTTCAGGACGTTGTTCGGGCAGACGTTACGGTAATGTTTGGTGGCAGAAGTTTAGATTTCCTTCCGTTGGCCGAGCTTTTGGCTAGACTGACTCTTTGGCGATCAAATCTCCAAACCATTAATGTGTGGGTTTCGGCGCGGAGTGCAATTGGCGACCTTCGGAGGGAAGGACTACATGATATTGCCGACGGCCTGATCGACGGTTCAATTTCACCGAAAGAGGCTCGGCCGATCACCGAACTGCTCATAGCCGAGTCGCTTTGGCGACGGGCCACATTGGACAACACCGACGTTTTATCCGTTGAAGGGGATGTCCGCTCTCAGTGCGTATTTGAATTTCGTGATTTGGATCAGCAACGGATAAAGGCCAGTCGGCATGAAGTGCTAGCGCGCTATCTCGATCAACGTCCCAATGGTTATTCGGGAGCCATGGGGATCATAAGAGCCGAGATTGAAAAGAAACGGAAACTCCGCTCGATACGCAAACTGATGTCCGACGCAGGGGTAGCCATACAGCAGTTGAAACCAATCTTCCTTATGAGCCCTCTCTCTGTCGCTCAGTTTCTCCCGCCGGGGCAGATGAAATTTGACCTCCTGATCATTGACGAGGCAAGTCAAGTCTCGCCCGAGGACGCGTTGGGGGTAGTCGCTCGCGCGAACCAAATCGTGGTAGTCGGCGATGACAAACAACTTCCTCCAACCAATTTCTTCAAAATTGTCAACGCGGGCGACGATTATGAAGAAGAGGAGGATAATGATGAGGCGGTTCGGCCTGATAGGCCGACGGATTTTGAAAGCATTCTTACACTCGCGCGCACGCGAGGTATGTCGGAGCGGATGCTGGCATGGCATTATCGGAGTAAGCATCCCTCTCTGATTGCTTTGTCCAATGAGGAGTGTTACGCGGGCAGGTTGCTCCTTCCACCCAGCCCGTTCGTCCAAACTTCGGAATTTGGATTGTCGTTCATCCAAACGCCGCGAGGATACTATGATCGCAGTGGCACTCGTTGTGATCTCATCCAAGCCGAACAAGTTGCCAAAGCGGTCGCGGAACACATACGGAATTGTCCCAACAAATCACTCGGCGTCGCTTGCCTGTCTGTGCAGCAGCGCGACGCCGTAGACGATATGATTGACAAAATTGGTGTTCGAGCTGAGGTGGAAGGGTTTACTCCAAAGGAAGAACGTCTGTTCGTAAAAAATTTAGAGGCGGTTCAGGGCGATGAGCGTGATGTAATTTTTATCTCCGTTGGTTACGGCGTCGCACCAAATCAATCCAAGCCTTTCCTCAATTTTGGCCCCGTATCCCGACAAGGGGGCGAACGTAGATTGAACGTGCTCGCGTCGCGCGCTCGTGAGAAATGCGTCGTGTTTTCATCAATTACGGCTGCCGATATACCTGCCGACACCGAAGCGCGTGGAACGCGGATGCTTCGAGCACTACTGGATTTTGCCCAGTCTGGAAAACTGAGTGCAGGCACATTAGTTGGTGATGGATTCGAAAGTCCATTTGAAGAAGCAGTGGCGCGCACAATCAGGGAAGCTGGATACCTTGTACACCCACAAGTGGGGGTCAAGGGCTTTCGAATTGACCTCGGTGTTGTTGATCCCTTGAGGCTCGGCGAATTTATCCTCGGGGTCGAATGCGATGGTGCAGCCTACCATAGCGCCCGTTCTGCCCGCGACCGTGACCGATTGCGCCAGGAGGTTCTAGAGGGTCTCGGTTGGCGCTTGCATCGCATTTGGAGCACCGCGTGGTTTCGAAACCCACAACGCGAGTCCGATAAGCTTCTCGCAGCAATCAAGGATGCGAAGGACAAGAAGGTTAATCCGAAGAGAGACCCCATAGCCGATGACGAGCCATTGGAACTGGAACCCAAGGATTCGGCAGTAGAGGGTACATCGCGGGAACGCATTGATGAGGCCGACATGCCATCGAATGCGGTCCAGTACAAGGAATGCGTTCTGACGGTGCCATTTCGTCGCGATCTTCTGGACCTTACTGTTCTCGAAACGTCTCGATTCGCATTAGAAGTGGTCGAAACTGAAGGACCGATTCATACCCACGAGGTCGCGCGCCGTATTCGCGAAGCTTTCGGTCTTCAAAAGACAGGCAAACGAATCCTCGCGCACGTCAGGTCTAGCTTGAATCATCTATCTCGCGGGGAGAATGTCGTCAGAGACAAGGATTTTTGGTCTATAAGTGGGCAGAATCTGACGGCGGTGCGCAATCGGAGAAACGCAGCCTTACCGCTTCGACGAGCTAATATGATTGCACCTGTCGAATATCAGTTGGCGCTAACGACAATTATTGAAGAAGCTGTCGCAATTTTTGAGGATGATTTGGTGGTGGAAACAGCGCGCCTTTTTGGATTTGACAGAACGGGCCCTGATCTCAAAGAAGCAATTGACCGCCAAGCCGAAAGGCTGGTGAAGGAAGGACGACTGCGTCGCGACGGGAGCGGTCTGCGATTAGCCTAGACCGCGTTGTTCAAGGGCTTAGCTAGTAATCCCAATTCGCCGCGACCGCTCCATGTAGATTTCATCGGCAATCACGCCACGTCGCGTCGGAATACCATTTCATTTCGGGCCTCATGGCGCACAAGGTACCGTTCATTGTCGCAGAGCTTGGCACGGACGTTGACCCGTTCATGCTCCATAGCCGCGCCCGACCGTTGTTTGAGTGGATCAGTCAAGACGGTCACGGCTACATACTTGAAGGTGCCTTATCTAATCTGCCTGGACAGCAAAATGCCTCGCCGAGCCGCTTCCGATATGTATCGCGCAAGGCGCTAAAGATCGCGCTGATCGGAATCGAACCACCGATCTGCGTGATCTAGCTGCTGCTCACGTCATGCCCAACGCCTTCATCGCTGCCGTCATCGGATCGGAGAAAAACACTGGGTCAACCCGCTCCACGATGTCGCCGGAGACTTCGAGAAAGTTTCTTTTGTTTTCCAGCGGGATCAGCGCCTTGCGTGCGCCGTTGTCCATTGCAACTTGCAACGGCTCGGCCAGGGACCGCATTGGCTTAATATTCCCCTGAATGCTCAGGTCGCCGAGGATGACAAGACCCGCCTGGACTGGTAATCTCTTCAATGCAGAGTAGATGGCGACCACCAAGGCAATCCCGGCTTCGCAAGAGACGTGATTGCTGAGTAGATCGATGGCTTCCACGTGGAAATCGGTCGTATCGACCTGCTGGCTGACTCCCATTTTGACCTTCTGGCCCATCAGATATGCGAAGGCCCGGTTAATCGATTCCCGCATCGGCCCTTCGACCCCACCAGCGATCTTGAGCTTACCAGTACCGGGCGAACAGCCGACTTCAAGACGGCAGAGGCCGACCTTGGCGTGATCGTCCACCGAAGACGTGTACACTGATCCTGGGGCCAGAGGGTCAAGCGAGATCATATCCCGCCCGCCCTGTTCGGGGACGCCGACGAACTTCTCTTCTCTTGTTTCGTTGTCGATCAGCGAAAACGAGGTTTGATGAAACTCGAAGGAACCCATCTTTTTGAGTTGCTCCTTCACCCGGCGACGGCCTTCGAGGGACAACTCGACCAGTTCAGCTATCTCTTCCTTGGAGAGTTCCCCGTTCGGATAGATCAGTTTGACCATACCCGATACGGTCTTCCGCACCGCTTTGACATCACGAGATTTTAGATGCGATCCCAGCGAAAAATTCCGGTCGAGGACTTCGGTGAAGGTGTGCTTCCTTAGCTCCCGCAAGGCCTCTGCCAGATAATCCACAACGAAGCCGTAATGATTGGTGAAGAAATCCACCTTCATCTTTGGCATCTCCCAGCCGGGGATGTAGAAGTGGATTCGGTCGAGGAACGCCATGTCCTCTCGGATCACGTCGGGCATTGGCATAAACAGGTGTGACGACCGCACCATCACTTCGACCGGCTGGTTCGTGTTCCCGAACATGGCGATAGAAGCCATGCCGGACAGGGAATCCTTTCCACGGGCGAATGTCCCCGACTCGCAGTAGGTCTTAAGCGTCGTCACGACTTCCTTAGGCATCTTTTGAAGGTCGGCTACTTCGTCGAAGCCGATAGCGTCCCAGATTCCGACCAATCCCATCTTGCCGCTGGCCATGTTGAAAAACAGATTGGCCACGGTCGTTGGTCCAGTGAGCAGGATGGTGTACGGCGACAGCTCCTGATAGCCGTAGCTTTTTCCCGTCTCGCGTGGTCCAAGTTCCACCAAGTTGTAGTTGGCCTCAGCTAGCGGTATCAGCCTTAGCAGGTAATGCAATTTCTGGCGGCGGCTGAAGTGCGACGGTTCGAGGCCGATGGTGCGCAGCAGCAGGTCGATCCATTCGTCGGTTGTGAATTGGTTGCGACCTGCGCGGTACTCTTCGAGGTCGAATGTCGCAAGCTGGATAGGTTTCAGACCGTCGATCCAGAATGGGCTGCGCTTACCCTTCTGCTCTTCGTCGTATTGATGTCGAATATCCACTTGCGCCCAAATCCCGCCCATCAGCAGGCGGTCGTAATCCCGCAGGAAATGTTCGGGGATGTGGACGTACTTGTGACCGAAGTTCTTCAATTCGGCCCAGTGCTTGTCGTCGTCGGAAACGTACCGTACCTGAACCTTGTCGATGAAGGTGTGCTTCCCCTTATCCTTGACCATCGACTGCGCTTTGTTGGCCTCATCGGGACGGACGAAGTTTGAGGACAGCGTGTTGTTGACCACCTTCAGACCGGCGTCGATGGCCACGGGGTCATCGGTGGCGCAGTACTTCCCCAACAGGTACTCAAGGACGAAGACTGGGACATTGGCTCCGACCTTCACTTTGCGAACCAAGTCCTTGCGAACCACTTTGCCCGCAAACACGGAAGCGGCTTTTCGATCCAGTGCAGGCATAGATTATCCTCACATCGAAATGGCGACATCAACCGTCAGTGGGGCCGCCAGTTCTGCACCAGTGGTCGCGTCGAGCAGGAAGACCCCCACCGTTTTCTGGGAAATCTCCTCGGCCAGCATCACGGTAACGGTATTCGGTTCGATTCGGTTGTTGTCGTTCTCCGCAATCTTTAGCTTCACTTCGCCGGTCGCATCCTCAAACCCGTAGGAGGCGCTCACGGGGAGCGAAACGCACTTCTTGTTGGCCCGCAGTTCGATCCGCACTTTGGGCGGTTCAAATCCGAATAGGCTTGACTGGCTTCCCGCAATCTGGACCGAAAAGAACCTTGTGGTCAGCTTCGCCGTGCCAGGGGTTAGTGTCCATTGAATGCCGGTCGAGGGGGCCGAAAACTTCACTGCCGAGTGCATCACGACCACAGGAACGATCAGTTCTTGTGGAGACAGTCCGCCGTGGAAATACGCTCGCCCGCCACCCTTCGACTTGAAGACGGCAAATGTCCACGGGGTCGCAATGTCGAATTCGCTGTCCACTCCCAACGAGGCTAGCGAGGTCCGCAGATACGAAGGTTCCGACGTTCCCCCAACGCCCACCCATACCCGGCGATGAAGGTCTTCGACCTTGCCGCCGGGAGCTTCGATCTTCATGTCCTCTCCGATCTCGTCGGCAAACAGATGGCCGTGGTCGGCCACCAGAACAATGGTCTTGATGCCGTGATCGGCCAGCACCCGCACGCCTCGCCGCAAGTGACTTAGCACGCCGTCAATTTGAAGCCGGGCTTGGGTCAAGTTGTCGGCCTCGCCCAGTTCGTCGATCTCCTGCGAGGTAATCAGGATCAATTGGGCGCTCTGAATTCCGTCCCTGACCTTCTTGGCTGGCTTAGGGAGCAGGTCGTCCAACTTCGCATCGAAGACCGACACGCCCGCATTTTCTTTCAGGAACGCCACCCGATCCTTGCGATCCTTGACGACCTTGCCACCGATCTCCAGCGCCAGTTTGCCGCCGCCCACGGCCACCACCTTGGTGGACTCGTGAGCCTTCGGCAATAACGCCGCCATGCCGATTTCGGTGATCGTAGGCATCGTTCCGATGGCAGGCTGAATCTCCACCTTGAAGTCGTCCTTAAGCAACAGGCACAACTCGCGAGCCATCTCAAATCGAAGGGCATCCACCCACACGTACGCCACTTTGCCTTCAGTCAGGTACGGCTTCACCTGTTTCTCAAAAATGTCCCGCTGCCGCAGCAACCCTTTGACCGGATGCTTGGCCTTTTGGAAGCGAGTCAAAAAGTACCTGGCCAACTCCGAGCCGACTTCGGTGTAGCGTTGCTCGGCCTTCGTGATGAGCTTTTCCAGTCCGTGATGAGTGTTATTGGCGGCGAACTCGAAGTTGTACTTACGGCTCTCCATGTGACGGTGATGCGTGTCGAGCAAGCACCAGGGCTCGTCATCGTCGGCGTACGCTTTGACGAGAGCGGGGACTGTGATCGGAGCGTTCTTGATTGCCTTTCCTACACGGTCGGCCTCAATCAAGACCTCGGCGGCGGATGAAATGAGCGCCCACCGGGCCTGGATCGCTGGCATCACGTCGGCCCAGAATCGCGACAGGCGATACTTGGCCAGCCGTAGCAAGGCCGGAGTCGCCGCCTTGAGCAGTTCGCTCTCCACATGCACCAGCAAAGCCCGCTCGACGGCTAAGAAAGTTTCGTTTTCCTTGAGCGGTTCCACGGGCAGTTCAAGCTCGTTGAGCCTGAGTTCCTGTTCGACACTATCGGCCACCGTCACGTAGCTGTCCCGCCCGTCCCGGCTGTTTCGCCATGTTCGAGCCAATCGCACGCAGGCATCGATGCCACCCGCGCTGTTGGCAACGGGAACCGACGAAAGGGATGATGGCATCTGTTTTTTGAGGGCGGCGAATAAGTCGGTAACCAAGACATGTCGCCCCAACCGCACGCGCCAATTCGATAAGGCTTCGGCGGCGGGAAGTTCCATGTCGAAGCTGATTTGCAGCAGGTGACGCAGTTCCTTTTGGGCCTCCTTCTTGCCGACTCCTTCATCGTGCTGTTCGCTGTGCAGGAACGCTAAGGCGACCTCTTGCGGGTTGGCCGAACCAAAGATGAGTTTCAACACGCCAGTCGAGACATCGATTCCCTGTTCGGCCAGCGAATTCAGATCGGCCAGCGACAACTTGCGCGCTTCCACCTGCCGTTCGATTTCGCCGACCTGATCCTCACCCAGAATGAGCTTCAGGGCATTCCGGGCCACGACCGACAGCCGAGTGTTGCATGCTGGGGGTTGTTGCCGAGGTTGCATGATAACCCCAGCGCAGTCGAGTTCGATGAGGGCACTGTTAGTTTCTGTTCGATCAAACGGCACGTAGACGACCAACCGAGGTGGTTGCCCGTCATTGAGAAAATCGTCGATTTCGTTTCGCAGCTTGAGGAAACTACCGTCGTATCGGACAACGGTCGTGTTTGGCAGACTGAGTTCCGCAACCGCCGTGCCGTACGCTTGCTCCGGGTCGTACCAGACCACAAGCCCCTTCTCATCCACCTGCTTGGCGATCAGTTGAACGAGACATTCAGTGACAATGCCCATCACTTCACCAATCCTTTTTGGCGAAGTTGCATGCCGAGAGACGACCACTCGTACTCGCCCTTGAGGAGTTCGTCCCAGTAATTCTTAGGCTCCTTCCACGGGACGAGTTCCCAGAGCGGGGCAATGTTCAGGACAACACCATCGTTAAGATCAGGTTCGAGATGCAGGTTCGCTGCTCGACGCAGCTTGTGCTCAAAATCCCGCAGTTCAGAGAGGAAGTCTTCCTGCCTTTCAAGCTCCTTGGCGAGCCTCTTGGCCTCCTTACCCGCTTCACCCGCCGCGGCCTTTTGGTTGCGGAATGTTTCAAGGCGGCCGTTCTCCAGCCGAATCTTAGGTTCGACGTAGTTCACGAGCGCCTTGAAGAGCAGGTCTTTGTCAAGCCGGTGGTAGTAAAGCCAGAGGCTGTAGTTCTTCTTCGAGGTCTGGAGTAGCCAGTAGATCGGAGCCTTCCGACGACTCTTGGAGTATCGAGAAATATGATCATCCCAGAAGCCACCTTTGCCGGGCTTGCGGAAGTAGTCACGCAGCTCCTTTACGCCGATAATGTCGCAGCATTCCTTTTCGATGGCTTCGGCTCTCTCCTTCCAAATAACTTCGAGACCGTCCCTAACACCTCGCAAGATGTCGTCGGGATGGTCCGGATCATCGACGAGTATGCCATCTGAGTCGAAACGTAGGGGATAGTCGTCAGGAGCTGTCGTCAACGGCAGCCCGTCTTCGTCTTGCAGCATTCCCGGCGAACAAATCGGAAGCGAATCGAAGGGGTCCGGGGCTTCCGGTGGATTTCTCTGGCCGGTCGCAAAGCGGATATCCCACCGGCCTAGAGCGCAGCCCAGACAATAGGATAAGACTTCATTGCTTTTATGGTAGCCGAGTTTGTCCGGTGTTTCATCGGCGGGGAAGACATCCTCTTCGCCCGTCTCATCACTTATAAGATCATCTTCGTCACTGCGTCCGGTCACCGAGGAGCTTTCTGTAATTGCGCTTCGGTCTGAATCGCTCAGCTCGTAAAGCCGAAAAGCAATGTCGTCGATTTCTTGCTGTATGGTTTCAATTCCCTGCTGAATGTCTGCCGTCCGCAGGTTAACTGCTTCAGCGAGTGCACTAAGCGTATGGCCATGAACTTGCAGCAAGTCTGGGAGGAGGAAGGCATGATCCGTTTCATTGCCGATGCAAAGAGTCCGGCGCAATGAATGAACCGATTGAGCAAGTTCACTGAGGCGTGCTTCGCTGGATTTGAGTTTTGGATAGGGCAAGATTTGCAAAACGCCGACAACAAACTCGGGATATCCAAAACGACCCAAGGCCATTTTGAATAGGAAATCAAAACAGCTTGATCCGGTAATTCCAAGCACTCCAAGAAGAGTATCTCGTGGTGCTAGAATCGCATATCCTCTAATACTAAAAACGCAGCCAGACGGCATTATTGAAGGGCAAAATCTTGCGGCGCGGAGGGGCCAGGTTAAGCCGGGTCGAAAAAAGAGTGATGCGTTTGCGGGCGTTAGGCTGGGCCGATGGAGCAAACCAGTGTAGCCGGTAAACGTGCCTCGATCATAATCCCACGGCACGACGAGCGGCACATCACAATAGTAGGATGAAGAGATGCCTGATTTGGCAAACGGCACCCAAGTAAGCGTGCTGCTTTTCTTCCACCCTTCAACTTCCCACCAGGAGCGTACAAATCTAGCGTCGTTACCGGTCACAGCTCCTTGACGAGCAACCCTTCCCGCCGATTCAAATGCGCCATGTGATTTGAACAATGAACGGAGATGGTCGCTTACCCAGTACGCAAACGGAGAACCGGGTATCTGTCTGAACGACGCCGCTGTAACGTAGAACACGTTCTTGGCAGGCCGATCTTTGGACCCAGCGGAGACTGCGATTCGCAAAGCGGCATCTTTTTCGTCCAAATGCGTCACGCGGAAGAACGAGGTCCAGTCTTCTGCCCGGCCAGCCTTGAGACAATAGGCCGCGGTCTCGACCATTGCTGTGTCCAGTACACCGTAACCGAGGTCGCCGAAAACTGTCGGCGTGGCGTCGTTCAACAGGATTTCTTCCCGCCACTTCTGGAATGACGAAAGGAAGAACCCGGTGCGGGACGTAATCGCTCCGAGCATTCCACCCCGAAGCAGCAAGTGTACGCCCCGTTCAACGAAGGCAGCGTATAGGTCGTTCTTGGTCCTAGGGTAATAAGTTTCAATTAGACCTTTCGAAGGTTTGCTAGAGTCCCCGAACGGGGGATTCATCAGCACCACGTCGTATCTCTTGTGGCACAGGTCCACAAATGCGAGGCCACGCTCAGTATCTTCGGCGAATAACCGTCGTTGAAGCCGCTGTCCATTTTGAGCCTTTTCAGCGTATTGGCGAAGAGACTCAATCACCTTAGCTTCGGCCTGCTCGAAGAACTGATCGTCGGTGATGTCGGTTAAGTCGAAGAGCGAATGTTGCTCCGGCTTTCTAGCAAGACGATCCATTGCCGCTTGCGTGAAAAGGAGCGGCTGGCCTTTGCGATCTGTGGCTTGGGTCGTTTCTCGCACCCATTGCTTCTTGGCTGCGGCTACGGCACCCCGGATGTCTTCTTCGATCTTTAGGAGCGAACCGGCTTCCCCCGCTAGTTTCATCTTGTCGAAGACAACTTCAACTATTTGGCCGAGTAGCTTTGGCTCAAGCTGGCCGACGAACTCCTTGAGCATCCGCTCTTCACCGGGCATCGGTTCGGCACACACGAGGTTCGAGCGGGTGATCTTGGGGCGGTCTTTCTTCTGCCCCATCTCCTGATAAGCCCGTTGACAGCGAAGCCAGAGGGCAAGGGCCGCAATCTGGCTGCACCGCAGGTCAATGTCGGTGCCGTGTACATTGTGGGCGAGGATCAAC
>JBAUYV010000489.1:0-18003 GCA_049584975.1 Xanthobacteraceae bacterium
CTTTCGTCTATCTAGGCCCGGTCAAGGACGGCGGTTGGACCCAAATGCACGACGAGGCCCGACTAAAGCTGGAAAAGGCAATGGGCGACAAGATCAAGACGACGTTTGTGGAAAATGTTCCCGAGACCGCCGATTCTGAACGGGTGTTTCGTCAGCTTGCCGCAGATGGCAATATGCTGATCTTCGCCACGTCGTTCGGCTATATGGAGCCTTTGCAGAAAGTCTCGAAGGTGTTCCCCAAGGTCAAATTCGAGCACGTGAACGGCTTTAAGACCGCGCCGAACATCGTGGTATACGAGCCGCGCTTCGAGGAAGGCTTCTTTCTGATCGGCACCATCGCGGGCCAGATGACGAAGACCAACACGCTCGGCTTTATCGGATCGTTCCCGATCCCCAGCGTCATGCGCAACATCGACTCCATGACCCTCGGCGCGCTGGCGGTGAATCCCAAGGTTCAGATGAAGCCGATCTGGATCAATACCTGGTACGATCCGGGCAAGGAGCGCCAAGCAGCGGAAACGCTCATTGCGCAAGGGGCGGACGACGTCGGACAGAATACAGACTCGCCTGCGTCCATTCAGGCGGCGCAAGAAAAGGGCACCTATGCGTTCAGCATCGACGCCGATATGTCGAGCTTCGGGCCGAAGGCGCAGCTCACCGGCACGACCGAAGATTGGAGCGGCTATTATATAGCTGAAACCCAGAAGGTCCTGGACGGTACCTGGACCGGGGATCGGCACACCCGTTGGGGCCTCAAGGAGGGAATGGTGGTCATGGCGCCGCTTAATCCCATAATCCCGCCGGCCGCCGCCAAGATTTTTGAGGAGAAGAAAGCCGCAATTATGGCTGGCGAGTTGAAGCCCTTCGCAGGACCTATTTCGGATAATACCGGCGAAATAAAAGTTCCCGCGGGCAAGGCGCTAACGGATACCGACCCCGCCTTCAATTCGGTTAATTGGTACGTCAAGGGTATCGACGGCAGCGTTCCCAAATGAGCCACAACGGTTGACACCCAAGGCTACCTGAATTGTCAATCGAATCGTGGGCCGGCGTCATCTCGATGAGGTGCGCCGGCCTGATCATTTACAGTTCATGCCGTCAATGCCGGGTCGCCAACGAAGCGGCGTGCGTGCCGGGCGACAGGTTCTGCATCAGCCGCTGGACCGGCAGGATCGCCAACCCATCGCCGAGCGGGCCAACCGACCTCGCGCCGGCGCAAGCCGATGCTCTGAAATAAGCTCCGTATTGAATAAAGCTCCGACTGAATGCTCGATTCCGGCGGGTTGTTTTCCTATTTGTGCTTTTAGGGCCTTCCTGCAATACAGGCGCGACATGCGGCGCGATCCCGCACTTTGGGCAAACTTCCGATGCTCACCCAGTAGCCGACATGCCGCTGCATTGCGACAAGCCTCGAAGAGGGCGTCGAACGGACATTCCGCCAGTCACCGGCCAAAACGCGTCAAAAAAGAACCGCCGAAGGACCGGTGCTGAAATTCAAAGCGTTGTTGCGAACCGGTCTGCGTCTACTCCTGGCTTTGGCTTGCGACGATAAAGCGTGAAGCCGTGCAACAAACTCGACTGACATCATAGCCCTGCGTTGGACGCTGAGGGACGGGTGTTGGCGATCATTGAACTCTGCCCAGACCGCTCCGAAGGCGCCTGCGCACGCAAGAGCGAACCCATCCGCCAAACGGCGGCGCCGCCAACGAGCATGACGACGGGCTCGATCCAAAACAGCGGGCCATCGCCGCGATAGCCGGGGATCCCAATCAGAAACATCGGCGTTATAGCCTCCAGCGCTCGATGTCGCGACGCATGGTTATCAGCACGGCAGTTCCGATGAACGCTCCGTATTCGACCAATGTGGCGGCGACGCTGACCGCCCGCGCCGATGTGGCGTACAGCGCATTCTTTGTGAAAATCCATCCCGTCGCGTAAGCGACCAAGCCGGCGCCCAGCAGAAGCGCTGAGGCCGCCAGAAGCGCGTATCCGACGCGAAAGGCTGCGCGTGGTCTTGACATCGTTTGCACCAATTTGAGCGCGGCGGCGGCTGCGGCCAGGAGCGCCAGGCGGGCCGCCACGCCGAACCCAATCCAGATCACCGGGTGAATATTATTGCTCACCATTTCGAAGAGCTTGTTGGCGGCCCAAACGACGCCAGGCGACGCATGGGCGATGCCGATCCAGGGCGGAGCACCAAGCCCATTGGCGATTTTAAAGGCTCCCGCGACAGCGAGAATGCAGGCCGCCGCCTCAAACAACCATTACCAAGCGATGATCGAAAACCCCAACGTCAGAGGGAATGAAATGGCAACCA
The DNA here is from genome assembly GCA_049584975.1 of Xanthobacteraceae bacterium. GTDB lineage: Bacteria > Pseudomonadota > Alphaproteobacteria > Rhizobiales > Xanthobacteraceae > BOG-931. Next base: position 2,318 of record JBAUYV010000489.1, read on the forward strand.
GCACCGCGAGCACGACCGCAGTGATGACGTAAGATCGAGGAGGCATCGAAATCTCCTTGGGCACGACGTGCGCGCGAGCCTTTGCCTATCGAGTAATGGAAACGAATAGCGGCCAACGCGCCATGCAATCTGTCGGCGCAACAACGTACGAGCACCGCAATTTCGCGGTGTACTTATTTAAGCCGCTTTAAGCCCGTGACTAAATCCGCCCGGCCGTTTCCGGCAGGCCGGCCCCGCTGCCAGTGCGCGGTTGCGACTTTGGGTATGGATAGATGCGGTCGCGCGGATTATAGCCATGTCACCAATATCAAACGCGGAGTGGCAAATGCGTTCGCGATCTATTTTTTCCGTCATGATCGCCTTGGCTTTGACGGGTCTATCGTCTTTCTCCACCACGGCTCGGAATGCCACTTACCGTTACGCCGACTATTACGAAGGTTGTTATTGTTATTTTGGTTATGCCGGGGGGGGAAAAGGAATGCGTTCCTGCCACCGCCTGCGTCACCGAGGGGGGAACATGCAGGGGCTCTTGCACGGCAAAGAGCGACAAGGACTAGCGCAAGTTCAAAAGAGCATGCTGTTTGTCGGCTACGGTGTCGATCGCTACCGAATTGCCGCATACGGCAAGTGCCGAAGAGAGCCAGGCTGCAACTTGACGCCGCGATCCCTCAACTTTCTTTGCTCTTGGAATTCGTCGGCACTTCAGTGGCGGATTCGCCTGGCGGACCTTCGCCTGCTGAGCGGAGAGCTTGGCGTTGAGCCGTTTTTTCCTCCTTCTTCCTCAGCTTTTCAGCGGTCCGAGCGCGTGCCATCCTGTCTCGCTCGGCGCGGTCTCGATTGTAATTCGGCCTGAATGTCACGGAACCCTCTCATACGAAGCAGGTTGATATCGACTCTGACAAGCTTATATAGGTGATTATCGGGTTTTGCTCGAGGGGCGTTCCGTAACGCGAATGGCGACACGACAGCAGCGTCTGGACGCTTTCGTTCATGAAGGCGATCCACCAGTTGACCAGCCGCTTGAGCTCCTTTGCGAAGACCATGTTGGCACATATGTCATCCCGTTCCCTTGTCGATGGACCGGCGAGGATTGGCAAAGTGTGAAAACGGGTGAACGTATTCAAGCAGCGGTCATAGGGTGGAGTGCACGCACGGAACGCGGGTAAATCAACTCGTCTGCCGAACGAAAGCTCTTGCGGGATCAGAATAGATGGCTGGATTTAAAGATCTGAGTTTCGCCGAACGCAGGAATGCGGCGGCGGACGCAAAGAAAGCGGCACTGGAGAAGTTTCGCCAGCATGCCGCCGACCCGGTTACCTCTGAACGGCAGAAGGCGCGCACGGCGGGTGCGGCCGATCGCGCCGAAGCCAATAGGCTCCGTAAGATTGAAAAGGCCGAAGCAAAAGCCCGTGATGCCCAATTAGCGATTGAGGCAGAGCGCAATGCCGCCGCACAGGCTGAACGTGCTTTGGCCGAAAAAGCGAATCGTGAAGCGGCCTTGCAAATCGAACGCAAGACAACGAGGGACGCCCGGTATGCCGCCCGCAAGGCGCGTTCAAAGGGCGCGCGATAGCCCAGCTGCGCCGCATAAAGTGACGGGCGGGCGATTTCGGTTCGGCGAGCGCCGCCATGCAGAATTATATATTAGCTCGCTGGCGGCTGCGTATCCATGAATAAAAGCTCGCCCCTGTCATGGCGTAAAGCAGCCAATCCACCGCATCGTTCACTGAATCTGGCAATACGAACGAGGCGATTCCAAAACACAATGTCGCCGTTAGCAACAACGGACGCCATAGAGCGTGGAAGTTCGGCTTTCGCGCGCGCTTCCATTCGCGCAAATCGTCATCGGCCGGGGGAAACTTCGGCGCTTTCGACAATAGTACAGGCCGCTCGACGAAATGCTCCGGCGAATGTATCCCCGTGCTTTGCCGGACAACTTTGATTGCTCCGGTGGCGGGGCCACTAAAATCGCGACGGCGTCCGAATGATCTTTGGGTCATATTGATCCGTTCTCAGTGCAAGCAGGCAATCATCCCACAATCAACTTTGCCGTCCGGTTAATGACATTCCTCGAGTTTTAGTGCCGGCCATGGCAACGCGCCATCCGCCTGGGTCTCTCCAACAGGTCGATCCATTGATTCGCGCCACGCGCTGCACCACCTCTCGTTAGAAGCACCCGAATCAGAAGCACAACCCGGCCGGTTCCGCGCCGGCTGATCGTCGGCAATTCGGACCGCAGCAAATAACGTTCGTTATCTGAATACCGCCAACATGAGTCCAGCGGTATCAGAACACTTGCGACTGTGACCAAATGGGCACGGGCGGTTCTAAAAATCCGCGCGCCGCTGTTTGGTGCTTGACGCCCAAGCGCGGTACATCGATCGCTTACGGATCGCGTTACTCAGATGGGAGGACGAAGTGAAGCCGAGTCGTGTTGTTTGCGTAGCAGGTACTGTCCTCGCGCTCCAAGGAATCGGCACAACAACAAGAGCGAGCGATCAAGACGCGATCATTGCGCGCCTCAATGCCCTGGAAAAAGAAAACGCCGCGTTGCGGCAGCGCCTCAATCGGATCGAGCGTACAAGTGCAACGTCCAAGTACACCGTGCCGCCTACAGCGAGCCGGCCAAATCCGCCGCAGGCGTCCGGCCTGGAAGCGCCCGGCCATGCCCCCGTGATGATGGACGTCCATGCGCAAGGCGCGCCGCCGCCCGAAGTCTACAAAAGCCCGGAGGCATGGAACGCGCCGCGGCATTTCGAGTTCAACGCGTCGCTGTTGTTCCTGCAGCCCGGCGCCGGCGATCTCGAATACGGAACGCTGGTGACGCCTTTGCCCATCGCGACGCCCAATTGGGCCAATCAGTCGCTTACGCCAAAGCTGAGTCCCGCGTTTCGTATCGGGGCTGGCTATATGCTCGACCCGTCCAACGATATCGAATTGAATTGGACGCATCTGAACACCACGGCGAGCGGCGCTTTTTCGGCCACGGGGACCCAAATGGTAGGGCCGCCCTATTTGATCGGTCCGGAATCGGCGTTGTACACGCTCGCCAACGGCAACGTGAAATTCGCCTACGATTCGGTGAATTTTGACGGCGGCCATACGTTCTGCGCCGACTGTTCCTTCCAGCTACGCGTCTTCGGCGGTGTGGAAGTGGCTCGCATCGGACAGGACCTGACCGGGATGTTTCAGAGCCCGGCTGGCTTGGCTTCCAGCGGATACACCACCAACTCGTTGTTTACCGGCGCCGGGCCGCGTCTGGGATTGAAAGGCCAATATGATTTGGGAAACGTCCAATTCATCGGCGAGTTTGCGGGCGCGGGCTTGATTGGCACCTCGCAGAGCCGCATCAATTTCGCAACGACGTCCCCGACGCTGGTCGGAAACAGCCAATCTCTGACGTCACCCAATGCCACGCAGGTGATTCCCAGCATCGACGCCAAGTTGGCCACCGCCTATACCTTTCCGGCGACAGACTATGGCCTGTTTAAAATTGAGTTCGGTTGGCAAGCGTCGGTGTATTTCGACGTCGTCAGCCAGTATTCGCTGACCCAAGTACCGACGTCTCTCATGCTTCCGCCCGTCGGTGTCTTCCTGGCGACGCAGCAGCATCTGCAAAGCAATTTCACCGACCAGGGCCCGTATCTGATGGGCAGCTGGACGTTCTAACGCGTTTGGCGGATCAGCCGCCCCGTCCGCTGAAGCGCGCATCACAGCAAAAAGTGACGCCGGTCGTTGTTGGCCCATACCGGTTATCGTGGGAGTTGAGCTATTTTGCTCAGATTCCGGAGGAACAACGGCCTAAACGAATGATAATCGATACGCCATCCCAAAAGCGTTTGGTCGGCCGCGCTCCAGTAAGAGAAATTCCAGATGACCGTTAGGACCGGGACACTATGCTTGCCGGAGTGGCCGGTGTGACCTCGTCGGTAATCACCTTGAAGCCCGCGAGCGTGCACGGGCCGAACGTGGTCACGATCGCGACGTCAGTGGCGTCGCGCCCACGCGCCATCAAGATGCGGCCGATGCGCGGTTTGTTGCTGCGCGCATCGAACGTGTACCAGCGGCCGCCGAGATAGACTTCGAACCAGGCGCTGAAGTCCATCGGCGACTCGTCGATCGGCACGCCGATATCGCCGAGGTAGCCGGTGCAGTAGCGCGTCGGGATATTCATGCAGCGGCACAGCGTGATCGCGAGGTGAGCGAAATCGCGACATACACCGCGCTGCTCGGCATGCACGTCCCAGGCCGTCTTGGTCGCGCTTGCGTGCTCGTAGCCGAATTTGATGCGATCGTGGACGTAATCGCAGATCGCCTTCACCAGCGGCCAACCCTTCTGGACCTGCCCGAAAAGCGACCAAGCAGTATTCGACAAGCGATCGGTCTCACAGTAGCGGCTACCCAGCAAATAGATCAGGACCTCCACGGGCAGGTCTTCCAGTGCATGCTGTTCCGCTTGCGGGGCCGTCTCGTCAGGCTCGCCCTTGTCGTGCAGCAGAAAGTCCGTGGACATGGTCAGCCGGCCCGCAGGAGCGCGGATCACATGGCAGAAATTGCCGAAGCTGTCGTGATACATGTTGGCTGGTATGGGCGGATCAAGCCGCATGCGATCCGGGGTCAGCAGATCGGCAAAGCGTGACGGGTGGACGCTCAGCATCGAGAGCATGGGCGTCGGCTGTGGGCAGTCGTAGGAAATTTCGTAACCGGCGCGAATCTTCATCGAAAATCGTTTCGGTTGGCGTCGGCGGACTCTTGCCCGGCCTCCGCGACCGCCACGGCTTTCACCTTCACTGCAACTTTCATGGCGAGGTGATCCGACACGCTTCCAAACCACGTGCCTTGCAGAGGGATCGCCTCGCGCGGGTGATGCACGACCGCGACGCGAACGAGGTTCCGGTTCCCCACGATGCCGCCCGACGGATCAAAGTCGACCCAGCCAGGTCCGGGAACGTAGACCTGGACCCAGGCGTGGGTATTTCCGCCGGTGACAGTTTGGTCATCGTCATCATCCGGCAAATGCAGATATCCCGACACGAAGCGAGCGGCGATGCCGCGCGAGCGCAGTGCAGCGATCATGAGCATTGCGAGGTCACGACAACTCCCACTCCCGAGATTAAGGGTCTGTACCGGATCCTGTATTCCCTTCTCGTGCCGTGCTGCGTGCGCAAAGGTCCGCCGTATGGTCCGCGTCATGCCGACAAGCAGATCGTGGGTGTCAGCAGAGCCGTCTGTGCGTACAAAGGCCGCGCTCCAGCGATCGAGTTCGGCACGGGAGGACGGCGGCTGGGTGAAGCGTTCGAGAGCGGGCCAATCTTCCGCTGGGTAGGTGAACGGATAGGTGCGGGCAAAATCCGCGATGTCGGTGGCACGAAAGCCGCCCGGTGCATGGTCGAGATGGATGTTGCTGACAAAGCGAAGCTCGGCAGCCCGATCAGCGAAATCTGCAGTCGCCACGTGATTGCCGAAAGCATCCAGCGTCCAGATCAATTGCCTCGGCTTGGGAGTGATTTCGATGTCGGAGTGGATTAGCTTTTGATCAGCATCGTCGCGCGGACGCAGCATCATCCGATGCGCGCCGAACGCGACCGGCCGATGATAGTGATACGTTGTAACGTGTCTGATACTGAGAATCGGCATTGCCGGCCCACGATAATCGATACCCTGATAACATGCATTTCTCGGGCCAGACATTGCCCATATTTTCCGCCGATCGTGAAGGCCGATGAACGAGAAGCCTGAAAACCTGCTGGCCGCCGACGAGCCGGCGCCGGTCACGGCTTACAATACCGACGGAAAGTCGCCGTTCCTGCTGGTCGCCGACCACGCGGGCAATGCGATGCCGCGGGCGCTCCGCGGGCTCGGCGTTGCCGAAGCCGAATGCGAGCGGCACATCGCCTGGGATATCGGCATTGCCGGTCTCGGACGGCTTTTGGCGGTCGCGCTCGACGCGACGCTGATCCAACAAAACTATTCGCGCCTCGTCATCGACTGCAACCGCCCGCCGGGCACGCCAACGTCCATCCCGGAAATCAGCGAACACTCGCCGGTCCCCGGCAACGTGGGCCTGAGCGAAGCAAGCAGGGCCGCACGCGCCCGCGAGATTTTCTGGCCCTACCACGAACGGATCGAAGCTGAGCTTAACCGACGGCGGGAAGCCCGCTGCCCGGCGGTGCTGATCGCGCTGCACAGCTTCACGCCGGTGTTCATGGGCGTGGCGCGGCCTTGGCATGCCGCCGTACTCTATAACCGCGATCCGCGTCTCGCCCATCGCCTCATGGCGCTGCTCAACGCCGAAAAGGAATTCACCGTCGGCGACAACGCTCCTTATTCGGTGAGTGATGCGACCGACTACACCATCCCGGTCCACGCCGAGCGCCGCGGCCTGCATCATGTGCTGATCGAGATTCGGCAAGATTTGATTGCCGGCGAGGATGGGCAGCGAGCGTGGGGTGCGCTGCTCGCGCGATTACTGCCGCAAGCTTATCAGGAGTTAGTGGCAGCCGAGGCGTTCAGATCGGCGTAACGCCAACAGGGCTCTTCGACAATGATTCCTTCGTCCCGGAGGCCGTGGGGCTAGGTGCACGCTGCCCATGCTGCGTTATGGGCGCGGCTGTCTCAAGCCCGGTCCTCGGACGGTGACCCAACGCACTTATTCGAACCCATTCGCGACGTAGCTTGAATGGGCCAATTTACGCATTAGCTTCAATGTGATAAGGATACGCCGTCTGGCAGGAGAGCCGCGATGAGCCTGGAAGCTTTGGGATATGTCGGCATCCGCAGCAACAATCTCGACGATTGGGCGGCTTACTGCACGCGCTTTCTCGGCATGCAGTTGGTCGACCAGAGCCGCGGCACGCTCGCGTTGCGCATGGACGACCGCAAGCAGCGCGTAATCATCAACCGCGGCGAAGACGAGGGCCCCTCCTTCTACGGCTGGGAGGTCGCCGATGCCGCCGCGCTCGACGCGCTCGCGGCGCACCTGGAGAAAAACGGCGTGAAGGTCGCGCGCGGCACGCTGGCGCTGGCCGACGAGCGCCGCGTCAAGGATCTGATCGTGTTCGCCGATCCGATCGGCAACCGGCTCGAAGCTTTTCACGGCGCCGAGATCGCGAGCGATCCGTTCAAGCCCGGGCGCTCGATCTCCGGCTATCGCACCGGCCCGCTGGGTATGGGGCATGCGGTGCTGACGGCGGAGCGGCTTGATGACGTCATTCCGTTCTACACGGAGATTCTCAACTTCAAGCCGACCGACTTCATCCTCAAGCCGTTCAAGGCTTATTTCTTTCACATCAACCCACGCCACCACAGCCTCGCCTTCATCGATACCGGCAAGAACGGCATCCATCATCTGATGGTCGAGCTGTGTTATCTGGACGACGTGGGACAGGCCTATGATCTGGCGCTGCGCAAGCCGGAAACGATCGGCACCACGCTCGGCCGCCACGTCAACGATCACGTTACATCGTTCTATTCGTGGTCGCCGTCGAAATTCCTGGTCGAGTACGGCTGGGGCGGCCGCACCATCGATACCGGAAACTGGACGCCGCACGAGCGCACCGAAGGGCCGAGCCTATGGGGCCACGACCGCATGTGGCTCACGCCCGAGGCGCGCGAAGAGGCGCGCCAGCTGCGCATCGGTGTCGCCGAAGCGGGCGGACGCGTTGCCGTCAATGTGATGGACGGCAACTATCTGCGCGCGAGCGATGTGTGTCCGTGGTGGAACGCCAACGTGGCCGCACCACGAAGCAAGGCGGGATAGCAGGCTCCAATCAGATATAAGCGTCATTGCGAGCCAACGGACACGCGCGAAGTCGCGCGGTCCGATGACAGGCTCCGCGAAGCAATCCAGAGCCGCAAATACCAATTTCTGGATTGCTTCGTCGCCCCGTTGGGGCTCCTCGCAATGACGGCATGCTCTAGCTAGCAGCGGATCAGCTCCGCCGCTCCGCGACCCAATTGCCTCTGCATTCTCCGTTCGTGGTGTGCCATATGCCGCGGCCGGCGGCGCGTGACAGCCGTCCGACGCCGGTTGCAGTCTGGCCGCCGCCCGAGACCGTAACACCGATGGCCCCGCTGCGCGCTACCGCGCCGGCGACGGCGTAAGTCGGATCGACGTCGACCTGGGTCACGTAGCCGCCGACAATGCGCAGCGGATACCGATAGGCCCGATTGCAATTGCCAAATTGCGTCATGATCGAAACGCTCCAGATTCCATCAAATGCGTTGCTCGGACGAACCACCCTGGATCGCGGCGCTGCATCCGACGGAATCGTTGCACTTGCCGCAAGAAACGCCGCCGCCATCACGGCGAACATAATGCGGTAGAAATTTCTCATCGAGTTGCTCCAGCTTTCTCAGGATCCACTGATTGCGTTGCGGGCGATCCGAAATAGGCGGGTGGTTCGGCGCTGAACGGCGTTGCGCTGTTGCCCAGGTCGTATCCGGTTTGGAACAGCGCTTTCATGTAGTCGGGATCGAACGGGCCGCGACTCGGCGCGTTGAAGCTCGGCGGAATGCTGGCCACGTTGAAGCCGACGTTGCTGTGCTTGGCCACCAAGAAGGCGCGGTCGAGCATGAACCGGGTAGCGACGTCTACGGCCATGCCCACCGATTGAGCGAGGATCGAGGGTGTCGATCGCGGCACGACCTCGAAGCTCGGCTGCAATCCCGAGTTCACGACGATGTAGAGTTGCGTGGCCGGCAGCCGATAATCGCTCATAGCCGACATTAGAGCAGCGGGCGCAACAAAAAACTGCCCGCCGACGCCGCCGTCCACATGCATTTCGGAGAAGTGTTTGCCGTTCGCCTCCACGTCGATCAGCACCGGCGGGAAGGCGCCGGGGACGCTGCTCGAGGCGAGTAGCACAGTGCGGAACAGGTTGAGCGCCTCGTCGCCGCCATGGGCCGCGATGGCCCCCATGTTCCAGATCACCGAACGCTGCGCGTCCAGATTGGTGGTGATGATGAACAAACGCCGGCCGGCGCGATGCTGGGCGGCGATATCGGCCAGCAGGGCCGGCGTGACTTCCTTGGCGAGCAGGTCCTTGAGCGGCCAAGTATCGACAAAGCTTTCAGGCGTGGCGCCCACCTCGAACACATCCGCGGACGTGATTTTCGTAAACGCATCGCGAAGCGCTTCGTCATAGGCCGATCCGGCGAACACAAACGGCGCAATCAGTGACCCGGCGCTGACACCGGTGACGACCGAATATTCGGGCCGTTTGCCCGATGCGTTGAGTCCGTTCAAAAGCCCGGCGCCGAACGCTCCATCCTCGCCTCCGCTGGAGAGAACGAGCCAGGGGCCCGGCTTTGACGGCAGCGCATTGTTGAACTCCGTCGCCGAATCCGCCCAGAACCGCGCCTCCGGTATGCCCGGCACCACCGCAGCTGCATCTTCGGCGGCGGTGAATGGCGTGCGCGGCGCCAGCTGCGGCGGCACAACGGCGGCGATCGGAGGAAGCTCGTTCCTTTTGTCGTGCGCATGGCCGCTCGGCCGCGGACGCGGAATCGGCGGGCTTTGCGTTCGCACGGCCTGCGCGTGCGTTGGAGCCGGCACCGCTACGGCCGACGCCAGGATGAGCGCCGGCAGCAAAGCGGCAACCGCGCACATGGTCCGACACGCATCCATGCTCATGTCGATTGGGTGTCCCGAGATTGACAGAAGGTTCGGGGTCCCGTTTCGTTCCTGGTTGAGGGCGGACGACGGCCTTGAGACGGGCAAATAGGGCGGACTGTCACAAACTTCAATTGGGATTAGCTGATTTTAGCCGCTATCCAGAAGTGAAATCGAGCCCCCCAATGTCTCAAGCGTGCCGATCCGCGACAAAGTGCGCCCCCTCGATGAGGATTGCGGCGGCCGAGCCAAACGGCGCCAGGGCTTTTTCCGCTTCCGCGACCAGTTCCCGCAGCCGCTTCTTGGCGCCGGCCGGGCCGAGCACGCTGACCATGGTGGCCTTGCCAGCCTCCGCGTCCTTGCCGGTGGATTTTCCGACCAGGGCCGGATCGCCCTCGAGATCGAGCAGATCGTCGGCAATTTGGAAGGCTTGGCCGACCGCCGAGCCAAAGCGGTCAAGCGCCTTGCGCTGCGGCTTTGCCGCCGCGGCGAGAATACCACCTGCCTGGCAGGCAAAGTGCAGCAGCGCGCCGGTCTTCATGGCCTGCAGGGTCCGCACATCGCTTTCGCCCAGGCGAAGTGGGCCGTTGCGGGCAAATCGCCCCTCGGCGGCGAGGTCGAGCATCTGCCCGCCCGCCATGCCGCCCACTCCGGAGGCGCGCGCAAGGGCGCTGACCAGTTCGACGCGGACTGCCGCATCCGGGTGAGTCTGCGGCCGCGAGAGCACATCGAAGGCGAACGTGAGCAGGCCGTCGCCGGCCAGAATGGCGGTCGCCTCGTCGAATTTCCTGTGGGCAGTGGGCTGCCCGCGCCGCAATTCATCGTTATCCATGGCCGGGAGATCGTCGTGCGCCAGTGAGTAGCAGTGCACGCATTCCAGCGCTGCGCCGGCCATGAGTGCGCGCTGCCGGGGGACTTTGAACAAACGTGCGCATTCGACCACCAGAAAGGGGCGAAAGCGCTTGCCGCCGCCGAGGCTGACGTAGCGCATGGCGTCGATAAGCCGCGTCGGGCGGCTCAATTCGCCTGGCACCGGCTTGGCGTCAAGAAGCTTGCCGAGGAGGGCATCCGTATCCGCCGCGACTGCCTCGAGACGGGTCAGAAAAGGACTGTCCCTTTTGGTATTTTTGCCGTTCATCGCATACTTGCCCAGCGCTCCAGTTCCCTTTGGGGTTCTGGCCTCGATCCTACATTTACGGGATAACGGGCGAGCCGGTCGGGCGCGGGTGATCCCCGCGTCAGGCTACGCCGGCCCAAAAAATATAGCCGCCAAGGGGGCACTTTGTGGCCAATGACCTCGTAGCGTCAATGGTGCTTGCGATCTGGCTGTATCTCCTGGCCGGACGCGGTGGATTCTGGCTGGCGGCTGAGCGCGACGACGGCGGACCGTCACGGGATGCGCCGGCGCCGGACAGTCCGTGGCCGGCCGTCACGGCGATCATTCCTGCGCGCGATGAGGCCGCGTGTGTGGGCGAAACCGTGGCTTCGCTGCTGGGTCAGGATTATGCGGGCGAATTGCGCGTGGTCCTGGTTGACGATCAAAGCCGCGACGCTACCGCGCAGGTCGCGCGCGACGCTGCAGCGCATGTGGGAAAAGCCGATCGCCTCATTGTTCTGCCTGGCCGCGCGCTACCGGCCGGCTGGACCGGCAAGCTGGGGGCGCAGCAACAGGGCGTGACGTTTGTGGACGAGCAGCCGAGCCCGCCGGCCTATTTGCTGTTTACCGACGCCGATATCGTGTACGGCGCGGAAGCGCTGTCGCGTCTTGTGGCGCGTGCGCAGCCGAAAGATCTCGTGCTGGCGTCGCTGATGGTGAAGCTGCGCTGCGAGAGTTTTGCCGAGCGCCTCTTCATCCCGGCTTTCATCTTCTTCTTTCAGATGCTCTATCCATTTGCCTGGGCGAACGATCCGCGGCGCGCCACCGCGGCTGCGGCGGGCGGCTGCATGCTGGTGCGCCGCGATACATTTAGCGAAGCCGGCGGCCTGGCTGCGATCCGCGACGCGCTGATCGACGATTGCGCGCTGGCAAAGCTGCTCAAGGCGCACGGTCCGATCTGGATCGGATTGACTGAGCGGGTGCGCAGCATCCGCGCGTATCCGGCCGTGGCGGACATCCGCCGCATGGTCTCGCGCACGGCCTACGCGCAGCTTCGCTATTCGCCGCTCCTGCTCGCGGGTACGATTGTGGGTCTGACGCTGACCTATTTGGCGCCGGTCGCGCTGGCGTTGTTCGCCGGCGGTATTGCGCAGTTCCTCGGAATTTTCGTCTGGGCCTCGATGGCGCTGGCATTCCGGCCGACGCTGCGCTTCTACGGCCTGTCGGCGTTTTGGGGATTGGCGCTGCCGGCGATTGCCGCAACGTATATGGCCTTTACGCTGGATTCCGCCTATCAGCAGGCGCGCGGCCGCGGCGGCATGTGGAAGGGCCGCGCCCAAGCCAATGTTTCGGAATTGCGATGACTGAGGCGGGCAAAAGTGGCGCCGGGAACTGGCGCTCGGGCAAGGGTCATCGGGATGAAAATTTCCCGGTGGCTTCCTGGCTGATTCAAGCGCGCCATCGCCCGCCAATCCTGGCGTTCTACAACTTCGTGCGCACCGCGGACGACATTGCCGACCATGCCACGCTCACGCCGGAGGAAAAGCTTGCGCTGCTCGATCGCCTCGATGCGGGCCTGACCGGAAAGAACGACGAAGATGCCGTAGCGGTGCGGCTGCGCGAGGCGATTGCCGAGCGCAATCTTTCGGCCAAGCATGCGCAGGATCTGCTTGCCGCGTTCAAACTCGACGTCACCAAGCTCCGATATCGCGATTGGGACGATCTCATCGGCTATTGTTCGCTGTCGGCCATGCCGGTCGGCCGTTTTGTCTGCGACGTACACGGCGAGAGCCGATCCGTGTGGCCGGCCAACGATGCCTTGTGCGCAGCGTTGCAGATCATCAATCATTTGCAGGATGGTAAAGCCGACTACCTCAGTCTGAATAGGGTCTATGTGCCGCTCGATGCGCTCGCGGCCTGCGGCGCGACCGTCGAAGCGCTTGCTGCGCCACGTGCTTCGCCGGCGCTGCTCGATTGTTTGCACGCGCTCGCGGCGCGGACCGGGCGCCTGTTGAGCGAGAGCGATGTCTTTCCGCTCCTGATCAATGACCTGCGGCTCGGCTTGGAAGTCTCCGTGATCAATACGCTGGCGCATCGTCTGACGCGCATCTTGATGACGCGCGATCCGCTCATCGATCCTGTCCATCTGAAAATTCCCGCCGTGGCCGGCCTGACGATGGCCGGCATCTTTGCGGGCGCGTCCAGGCGATTAGGCCGGCGTTGGTCCGCGACGGCGGAAAAACCGCGGGGTGCTTGAGTGAGTCCCCAACCTTCGCCGGCGGCCGAGCGCGCCTCGGGCAGCTCGTTTTACAGCGGGATGCGGATTCTGCCACGCGCGCAGCGCGAAGCCATGTTCGAGATCTACTCGTTTTGCCGCGCCGTCGACGATATTGCCGACGATCCGGGGCCGCGCGAACCGCGGCGCGAGGCCTTGCAGCGCTGGCGGGCGGACATCGACGCGCTCTACAGCGGCGCGCCGCCGCCTCAGCTCAAAGGGCTGGCGCAAGCGGTCAAGAATTTCGCCCTGGAGCGCGAGGACTTTCTTGCCGTGATCGACGGCATGGAAATGGACGTCGTAGCCGACATCCGCGCGCCCGACATGATGACCCTCGACATCTATTGCGACCGGGTGGCGTGCGCGGTCGGGCGCTTGTCGGTGCGCGTGTTCGGGATGGAGCGCGAAGCGGGCCTTAAGCTTGCGGATCATCTCGGGCGCGCATTGCAGCTCACCAACATCCTGCGCGACCTCGATGAGGACGCAGCCATGGGCCGACTTTATTTGCCGCGCGAGGCGCTGCGCGGCGTCGGCATCATCAGCACCGACCCGGCGACGGTGTTGGCCAACCCGATGCTTGCCGAGGCCTGCGTGATCCTCGTCGAGCTGGCGAAAGGGCACTTTCGCCAGGCCAGCGCCATCATGGCGCGGGAGCGGCGGCGCACCGTGCGGGCGCCGCGGATCATGGGTGAGGCGTACCGTATTATTCTCGATCATCTGGTCGCGCGCGGCTTTGCGCCGCCACGCACGCGGGTTCGACTGCCGCGCGCGCGGCTTCTCCTCATCGTGCTGCGCAATCTGGTGTAATGCCACGGACCGTCCACATTGTCGGAGCCGGCCTTGCCGGACTGTCCGCCGCGCTGAAGCTTTCCGCGCGCGGCGAGCGTGTGAACGTGCACGAGGCCACGGCGTTCGCCGGCGGCCGCTGCCGCTCGTATCACGATGCCACGCTCGGCATGACCATCGACAACGGCAATCATCTTTTGCTGTCGGGCAATCATGCGGCGCTCGAGTTTTTGCGCGACATCGGCGCGGCGGGCCGGCTGGTCGGTCCGCCGACGGCTGAATTTGTCTTCGCCGATGCGGCCAGCAGCCAACGCTGGACGTTGCGTATCAATGACGGACGGCTGCCGTGGTGGATTTTCGATCCCGCGCGGCGCCTGCCCGGAACGCGCGCCCTCGATTACGCACCGTTGGCGCGGCTGTTATGGGCGCGGCCCGGCAAGTCGGTCGGCGAGACGATTTCGTGCAAAGGTCTGCTCTATCAGCGCCTCGTCGAGCCGCTGTTGCTCGCCGCGCTCAATATCGATCCGCCGCACGGATCGGCGAAGCTTGCGAGCGCGGTGATCCGGGAAACCATCGCCGCCGGCGGTCGGGCCTGCCGGCCGCTCGTCGCGCGCGAAGGGTTGGGTTCAACACTGATCGAGCCGGCGCTGGAGTGTTTGCAACGCCGCGGCGCCGTCGTGCGCCTGGAGCATCAGCTACGCGCGTTGCGCTTTGGCGCCGAGAGGGTCGAGGCCCTCGATTTCGGCAAGGAGACCATCGTGTTGACGGCTGACGACGCCGTCATCCTCGCGGTACCGCCCTATGCCGCCGCGTCCCTGGTGCGCGGTCTTGAAGTGCCGACCGAATTCCGCGCCATTGTCAACGCGCATTTCCGCATCGAACCACCGGCCGGAGCGCCGCCGATTCTCGGTGTGCTCAACGGCACGGTGCAATGGATTTTTTCCTTTCCGGGCCGGGTCTCCATCACCATCAGCGCCGGCGACGAACTGGTCGATTCCCCGCGTGAGGATCTTGCCAAGACGATCTGGGGCGACGTTGCACGGGTGACCGGCCTGCCGCCCACGCTGCCGCCTTGGCAGATCGTACGCGAGCGGCGCGCGACGTTTGCGGCCACGCCGGCGCAGGACGCCAAACGGCCCGGCGCCAAGACCCAATGGCCCAACTTCGCGCTTGCCGGAGATTGGACAAATACAGGCCTGCCCGCCACCATCGAGGGAGCGATCCGCTCCGGCAACCGCGCCGCCGCCCTTCTAGCCCGCTGACCGACGGCAGACCGTCAATGAACGAAGCGCCCGCCAACGAACGCGATCTTGAAAACTCGATCGACCGGGCGACCGTGGCGTTGCTCGCCTGCCAACGCGAGGACGGCCACTGGCTGTTCGAACTGGAGGCGGACGCCACCATCCCGGCCGAATACGTGCTGCTGCGCCATTACCTGGCCGAGCCGGTCGATGCGACGCTGGAAGCCAAGATCGGCGTTTACCTGCGCCGTATTCAGGGTGCGCACGGCGGCTGGCCGCTGTTCGCCGACGGCGATCTCGACGTCAGCGCGACCGTAAAGGCCTACTTCGCGCTGAAGATGATCGGTGATTCGGTGGACGCCGATCACATGCGCCGCGCGCGCGAAGCCTTGCGCGCCCGCGGCGGCGCTGCCCGCGCCAACGTGTTTACGCGCATCATGCTGGCGCTGTTTGGATTTATCCCGTGGCACGCCGTGCCGGTGATGCCGGTCGAAATCGCGCTGCTGCCGAAATGGTTTCCGTTCCATTTGGATAAAATCTCCTACTGGAGCCGTACCGTCATCGTTCCGCTTCTGGTGCTGATGGCGAAGAAGCCGCTGGCGAAAAACCCCAAGGGCGTGCGCATCGACGAGCTTTTTCTGCAGCCGCCGCTGACCCTTGGACCGACCCCGAAGG
>JBAUYV010000490.1:0-12135 GCA_049584975.1 Xanthobacteraceae bacterium
CGGCATCGGTTACTCCCTGGTTGCCAGGGTGACCGATCAGCTGATTCGACTGTCGACGGGAGCGTGCTCTACGCCGCCATCACCTGCTGTCCGCAATCACCGGATTGCTGTCCGCCTTGCGCTGGACTGGGTGTCCGCCTTGCACCGGATTTCGCACTGCGATAGCCCAAAAGATTCCGACGCCGATCAGCGGGAGCCACAGATTGAGCGTGTCCATATGCTTTCGCTGCATAGCGCCTTGAGGATGACTTTTACGGCCATACTCGCCGGGTTTGGCATCGGTACCATGTTCGGTTTTATGCTCGGCCTCAAGTCAGCGCGGCGCCTCTGGCCCCGCCTTCGCGATGCGCCCTAAATTTCTTCCAAGGCAACTTGCTCACGACCGATGGCGACCAGTGACGCAAGAAAGAAATGCGCCGATAGGGTCGCCCTCGCCAGCTTGTTAGCGATGCTCGCTTTTGTCTCTTTGAAGCCGTGGTTTTTGAGCTTGTCGGCTAGATCGTCGTAGGTCATATCGGCCCGCTTCAATTCTGCCTTTAGGTGACGGGCAGCCCTTTCGGCCCATTCATCCTCGGTCTTTGGGTAAGCCATGCGGCCCTCGCATATCGGTTCCGAATAAATGTTATCATATTCGATAATTTCGTATTGACAAGGGGTGCCGTTATGATATTGTATCCGATAACAACTTACCGGATACGGTGCTTCTATGAGCCTCCTTTCTCGGGACCAGCAAATCCAAGTAATCGGGTGTCTGACTGAGGGAATGAGTATCCGCGCCGTCGAGCGCCTGACCGGCATTCACCGCGATACGATCATGCGCCTTGCGGCCAGAGTTGGCCGTGGCTGCGCCGAGCTGCACGACCGCATGTTTGTTGGCATCCGCACTGGCCGATTAGAGCTGGACGAGCTGTGGGCGTATGTCGGCAAAAAGCAACGGCACCTAAAGCGCGGCGACAGTATAGAGAAAGGCGACCAATACACTTTCGTCGCGCTGGCCTCATCGTCCCGCGCCATCGTGGCTTACCGCACCGGCAAGCGGAACGGCGATGCCACGGACCAATTCGTTCAGGACTTGCGCGGCCGGGTGATCGGCTCACCGGAAATCTCAACGGACGGCTTCCTGCCGTATCAGTCCGCGATCCGCGATGCTTTTCAGAGCAGCGCCCATGGCGTCATCAACAAGACATTCAGCGTGACGCACCTGGTCCATATGGACCAAGCGCAGCATCGCTACTCGCCAGCGGCGGTTATCGCAGTTGCGCGGGAGGCCGTGCGCGGAGAGCCGGAAGAAATCAGCACATCGCACGTCGAGCGCAGCAACCTTTCGATCCGCATGGCCTCGCGGCGTTTTACCCGGTTGACGAACGCTTTCAGCAAGAAGCTGGACAATCACCTTTCGGCCGTTGCCCTATACGTCGCCCACTACAACCTTTGCCGAGTGCATGAGAGCCTGAGCCCAAGCGTCCGGAACCAGCAGACGCCAGCCATGGCCCTTGGGCTCACGGATCGGCCTTGGTCTCTTGGCGAGTTGATTGACGCCGCGCTAGCGGTTGCAACGCCTGATCCGACTGAGACGGCACCTGAGCGGCGTCGGCGCTTCCGCGTAATCGAGGGCGGAAAAGCCTAGGCATCATCAACAAGCTATTTGAAGCTCTCATTCGGTCGGAATCGAATCCAATGCCTGAGAATTATCTGCCAGGACTCCAGTTTATATTTGCGGTCCTTCGGGCGACCCATCGCATCGACGGCGGCATTGAAGGCAAGCGCATTGACGGCATGCATCGCAGGCGGCTCATCCGCAATAATTCGAATGTATTCAGCCTGCAGCCGATCCAAGGGTTCCTTTGCCTCCAAACGAGCTAGCAAGTCGAAGCATCTTCGCCGCAGGCCCGAATGTAACCGCGCCATGCCGTCAACATTCCATAGAAGATCGATCAGGCCTGCCAGGACAGCGGCGGCAGTCCCAGCGGTCGCCCACAGGTTATCGTGGACAAGGGACGCCCCGATAGAAGCCGTTCCTACAGCGACCACGACAAACATGAGGAGCCGGTGAATGCGCGCGTAATGCATCTCCCGATCTTCGTGGTAGGCGGCGTTTCTTACGCACCTGAACTCCATCAAAGGTGCGCCGCTCAAGTTTTCGACTTGCGCTTGCGCGGCGGCTTCGGGTCTATGGGGGTTCCCTTCCGTATTGGGTCCGGGGCCGGTCGCGGTCGCGGCGGCGGCGGTGTCGGTTTGGTTGCTGTCCATTGAACGGTATCCTGCATTAGGCGTCCCACCCTGCTCAGAGAGAGACAAGTTTATATCACAACGTGTGAACCGCCACTTTTCGATTCAACTACGGTCGGTGGGCGGTTTGGGGTCTGTGGGCTGGAATGCGGGGTCACGTCGGCGGCGTGGTGCCTTTGCTGGCCCCCCCCCGCCGCCCTCTACCCACTTGCGGCGCAGCGTTTTCTTTGAGGCGCGCGTAGTCTTTCGCTTCTTGGCCATGTCAGAGCCTCTAGGAACCGTTCAGGTGCACGGTCTGGCAGTCAATAGCGGCTAGACGAACGAAAAAGACCGGGCAGTCAAACTTCTCCGTGCAGTTTTATTGGCGGCATCCCATTTGAAGTGTCCTAAGTGCATGAATAAAGTGTCCTAAGTGCTTGGAGTTAGGACAGTACCGTAAGCGGGGTGCTGGCCGCGGCCAGTACCGGTGGGTGTGCTGGCCCCTTTCCATACCGACTGGCCCCTTCTGAAACGGGAACAGAACCCAGCCTCTGCAAATTGGTCCAAGGCAACCGCCGAGTTCGTCTGATCCACTCGCTCGGCCAAGTGGGGGGAAGCCCTGGACCAGTCGGTTCCGGGCTTCCTTTCATTCGGGGTCGCATTTGGAAAAGTGAGCCCCGCCGCAGTTTGGGATTGGAACTGCCGGCGGGGCTCAGACACGGAGGTTCCCCCATCAATAAGGGGCTCTAAACTTTAGCACGGGTCCATTCCCGACGAATGCCTTTGTTGTGAGCGGGCTGATCAAGTCCCGTGCATCGCTTGAGGTAACGGCAGCGCGGTTGAGTCTGCTGCTAACCCTTACGGACTGGTGACGGACCTCCACGTTGCTTGTACCCTGCATCCGCGCGCGACCTGCTTGCCCTCTCCCAGAACGCAAAGTTCCCCGCCTCATCGGCAGGCCGCGCTGCTTTTGCTCGCCGCTTCAGTTGGGTACTGGCGCCGTTCCGTGCCGACTGGTCTCCCTTTGGAGATAGACCGGCCCCCTTAGCCTTGATCCGCCCAACTGATCGGGCTTCTTGTCGCCCTTCGCGCTGCCAAAAGCCTCCCGTCATGGACGATTGACGGCACATTGACGCTGCCGGGAGTTGTTCCTCCGGTAGAGCTTGGTCGCGACCTCGGCGCAATGAGCTATATCGCTTTTGTCTTGGGCAGAGCCCTGACAGTCGCAATGGTGGCGGGATTATCCCTGCTGCTGCTAATTGCCATCGTCTGTGTCGCTGCAATTTTCGTGTTGTCCTGAATGATCGCGCCGATGCCCGCCTCACTTGGCGGGCTCACTTGGCGGCCTCTCTCATTTCGCAAATAGGCTGCGCACGCTGGGCGCCGTCATCCGGGGGCTATTTTAGGAGCGGTAGCCCGCGAAGGCCCTGGTCCCATTTGAATTTCGGTGGTTCCCTTTCAAAGTAACGATGATTGAAGTTCTTGCGCACGCGCATTTGAAGAAGCTGCTAGAAACGCAACCTGTACTAGCCGGACCATCGACCCCCGCGAGCACAGTGTCGATGGCACAGCAAACGGGAGGCCCCGATCCACGATTGGGGTCTCTCTCATTTGGGGGTACTGGCCGGAACAGGGATATGGGCAAGGCGCGGCCTGTCATAGTTCCCGCTGCCCGGCATGATCGCGCCGCTCCCTAACGAGGCCGCGCCCCAGTTGGCGGCCTCCAATCTTTGCGTGCCGCAGCCGAAACTGGCCGGCTTTGGCTTTTGGACAACCTGTCCACAGCCAGTCGTTGCCCTCACCCCTTTGTTGTTGGATGATACCTTTCCTACGCCGCTCTTGTGCTTTCGGTTCACGCGTTGGGGGCGCGTCGCCGGGCCAAACTTATGATCACCGCCATTCTCTGCATCTTCTGTTTCATGACAGGAGGCACAATTGGCTTTGCGGTCGCGGCTGTTCTGGCCAGTCACGGTAAAGCGGAGCGCCGGCACTCAGCCATCACTGCCTACGAACGGAGCCCCGAATAGGGGGCTCCGAGCCAAGCTGATCATCCATAGCGCGGTACCATCCTAACGCTCGCTGCTTGGCAGGGCCGCCTCCACTGTTCTCAACCGGAAGTGAGTCCAGGTTGTTGCCGCAAAGGCCGCCATCCGGTCGAGTGGCGTCGATCGTCATCACATTGGCTGCCGCCTGCTCAACCCATCGAAGGGCAGGCCTCCAGGTAGCGCCGATGTCCAGCTCATAAATCGGCTTGATGGTTTCGTTGGGGTTCACGCACCCTGACGTTACGTCAGGGCTATGAAACTGGAACGGCTGCTGCACACGCATTATTGCCAACCGCACGGGGTATACGATTTGGCGAGGCGCATAAGTGCCGTGGTACTCTTTTACTGTCTTGGCGCCGGATGGAGCATCGAAGGAGGCCGGCTCGACGAATTTGCCGGATGACGATGCGGCACGCCATTACGGGCATCTCATCATTCGCGAACTCAAGCAGCGCGAAGGCGGGCACGATCCCAATCTGAAACTCGTCGTCAGGAACGGCAATGGCGACGTGAGCCACGTCATTCCATTTTAGCCCGCCGCAATTGGCGGCCGCTTTTTACATTCGACCTTCGATTCGACCCGATTACGATCGGCTTGATTCCGCACAGCCCAACGCGGCAAAAGCGATTTGGATCAGGTCAGTCGTCGTCAGGCTTTTTTGCAAAGCCACGATCGAGAGTGGAGCCCGCGCCTCGCACGGATCTTCGCCACCGTCGCACCTCAGCGGCTTCGCTCGACTGATGCCCACGCGTCTTGGCTCGGCATGGCTTTCAGCCATTAAAGTTTCTAATGGCCCTACGGTTGCAAGTAATATCGTATTTACCAGGCCTATACGGGTTTCCCCTATCGTTGGTTGCATGACCGACGATGAGCAAGGCCGCCGCGGGGCTAATTTGCTTTTGCTCTGTCTCGCGGCGCTAATTTTTGGCGCGGCCTTTCTTGTGTTTTTCTGATCGATGGAAGCATCCGTGTTATGCCTTCGCGCGCCGAGAATGGGCCAGCACCGCGCGTTTGCAGGCGCTGTGATGTCGCGTGGGCTGCTGCGATTTAACATCGCTACGTTCTCCCCGGGAGGAGACGGTGCAAACAGCTGTGCGCCGGATGTCATTTGCTTGCGCATGCCGAACTGACATTTTTTTGGTCAGGGCATACTCAAGAAAAAACCCGCGCCTCAGTCAGCGGCCTTGGCTTATGAGCCGGCGTCGGAATCTTTTGTCAGCAGCGGCGCGTTCGCGCCAAGCCTATTTGCTTGGCTGCCACTTTTGGTTGTTCAGCGCGCCGTTTTTGAGCCGCGGCTTCTGCAATCTTAGATTGAAGACCTGACCTCATTTGCAAGCCAACGTCCCAAGTCAACGCAGGCTCAAAGCGGCGCAGATCCCTCTGGAGCCCGGCTCTGGAACCTTAGGCGTTCCCTGTTCGGGCCGCTTATGTTCTCCAATATCAAACTAATTGATGTGACTGTGTGAATTGCTTATGGACTTTGGGTAGCGAGACACCAAGTCGCGTTGATCTCTTGTGTGGTATTTGGAATATTTATGACTTCATGCTGTTTATTTATGCCACGGTTATGCCAGCGGAGGCTCGCTGACCGGAAATGTGGCGTCCATGGCACGACCCCATACCTAAGGGCCGGCTTGGCATTGTCATCATCATTTGCTGGGCCTTGCTGATCGGATTGGCGTTCTACGCCTTCTTCCGTTGATCGCGGGCGCGTCGGAAATTATGCCGCGTCAATTCGCCGCCTCACCCGACGCGGACCTCAACCCATTGAACATAGACAATATTCAAGGGGACAGGGTGAGATCTGGTGCTTCTTGTAGCTTACCTGTGATAAATAACAGTTACTTGAGAATCTTCGCAATAAACTCGAGGGCGGCTTAGGTGGTGAGCCTGGGCGTTTGCCAGCGGGGGCTGCGGAGCATTGGAAAGGGTCTGTAGGATGCGCGGGAGATTGATGGCTTTCCTCAAGGATGAATCTGGAGCGACCGCTATTGAGTATGGCCTCATTGCCTCGGGCATTGCGTTGGCGATCATCGCGGTCCTCAAGGGTGTCGGGACCAACCTCAAGGCCACATTCGCGTCGGTCTCGACCGCGGTGAAATAGGCCGCCTTAAGCCGAATTTCTCGTAGCCTATGAAAGTGGAGCGGAGCAGCGCGCCCTCGGCAGTTGCCCGCTTTCGAATTTGGGCTTGGCTAAAGTTGACTTGGCCAGTACCCGACGTTCAAAAGAGCCATTCCCACGGGACTGACCACGGAAAACATCGAGTGACTCCCTGTCGGGGCTCGCCATTGCGTTGCAATGTCCGGCGTGTCTGAAGACTCATCGGTGGGATCCGACGGAGGCCTGGGTCGGGGACGCAAATGCGATTTTCTACGTTGTCCCGTTATTGAACCAGAGGCCGATGGCCGCGTTCTACGCCTGGAGACCGTCACCAACGTCGCTCCGAATCGGCACGACCCCGGTCTCGTCGCTTGGTTCTGCCCCTGCTGCAATGCGGCAGACAGCGAGCTCGTTTATTCGGGCGAACATGCACCGGCCGTCTATCGACGCGCCCCAACGCTCACATGATAGCCATTCCGGCCGGGGAGCCAATACCGGGGCGGCGAACTCAGACCCGGGCAGCGCGGGGCTCGGTCCGAAAGATGACCTGCGGCCTACTGACCGGTATTCGACATTCCCGTTCAAGGTCGCCGACCCGCGCACTTTTATTTGCAGTCCCGCTCGTTTTAGGCCGGGATTCTAATAATTTTTTTAGAGCGTGCGGCTTATTAGTGAGGCGTCACACCCACCAATCAGGTCTGAATGATGCGCCGCAAATTGAGAGCCTTCCTCAACGACGAATCTGGAGCAACAGCCATTGAGTATGGCCTCATCGCATCCGGTATTGCGGTCGCCATAATCGCCGCCGTGAAGGGCGTCGGAAGCAACCTCAAAACCACATTCGGATCGGTCTCGACCGCGGTGAAGTAGCCGGATTCTCCGAGCCTTTTTCGGCTGCCGATCGGGCTTGAGTGAACCGATAGCCAACTTAGGCGCAGGCAGCCCTATTCGCGCTCTTGCTTCGCCCGGCACGGTCCCCGGCATCGTCCGCCTTCGCTGACGCAGGACGTGGCAGGCGCACACTCTGGCTTATTCTCCCCACCCAGATAGCCGAAATAGCAGTAACAGCCTGCGTAGCGGGGCTCGACGTAGGTGGCGTTGCGAGCCATTACAGAAAACGACGGCAGAACCGTCAGCGCCAATGTGACCGTGACCAAAATTATGTGCGGCGAGCGCATTTGCTCCTCCCCAGGTTTCATTGAAGGGTAGCGCCAAGCTACGCGGGCCTCAACCCAAGCCCGCGTCCTCCGTTCCAACGAGCTCCCGAGCAGGCGCGACAAGCGATACACGGTGTCCTTCGAAGCGAGTGCCATTGTGGGCAACTCTCTGCGAATTTTGTGGACACCCTGTGGATAACTGCTGTGGATACTGTGGATAATTGCTGCGACAGGCTTGCATCCCGCCTCACTAACAACTAGCCGTCACAACAGTTTGCCGGGGTTGCGCGCCGAGGTGAGGCAGTGCTTCCAAAACTCCGTGACACAACAGCTAATGATGCGAGGCTTGGTGACACCAGGGTTGGTGACGCGGCACTGAGCGCCGACGCCGTTGGCGACAAAGCCCTCAGCGACAAGGCACTCGACTGTTACCAGCATGCCGATCATTGCGCGCGGCAGGCTGAGCGGCAGCGGGATCCCATGCTGCGCGAAGAGTTCCGCTACCTGGAACGAGGCTGGCTGAAGCTCGCCCGCAGTCTGGAATTTGCGGGGCGGACAGAATCTCCCAAGCACTCGAGCCAATAGGCCGCCTGGCGCGGTGTCCTCGTTGTGAGTTCTGCGGCGAGACGTGCGCGACACTCTCGATCGCGGCGAGGGCCGCGGTTGCCGCGAACGCTCCAAACGCCGCCTAACTCAGGTCGACTATACGCTTGTCGCGAATTTCAAGTCTGTGTTTGCACGAGGGACATTTGGATGCGCTGACTGCGGCGCTCATGATCTGCACTTTTCGTCCGCAATTGGGACACGCGCCGCAACGCATGGACAGACCCATGAGCGGGCCGACAATGAGCCCCAAGCTCACGAACAAGACGATGGGCGGGAGCCAGAAAAAGCAAATCGCCGCCAACACCAAAATACCTTCGGCGATGATGAGGCCGGTAAAGAAACCGGACATCGGGGTCGCTTCGGATGCGGCCGAGGGAAATTCGCGCTGCGACAACTGGTCAACCGGCGCAGTCGCGCTAGTCTGCTTCAACTGCCGTGCAGCCACCGCAAACAAAAAAAGTGCCGCGGCACAAAATGCTAAAACCGCAAAGCCCATCTGCAATTTCCCCCAACGGAAAACCGCCCGCCGGCCCCCCGACACGATTTCTCGTCACCATCGCCTTGGGGTGCATGGCGCCGAGCATTTGTTTATAGGGGCGGGTCGGTAAAGATTCGATGCAATCTGGGCCATGCGGGGATTGAGATTTACCAGGAAGGGGTGCGCGCCTCCCGCATTCGCTTCGTCCTCCGCGAGCCATGCGCTAGCCGCTAAGCCACGGTAAATGTCCGCTGATTGGCCGCCCAATTTTTCTATGAGCGAAGGTAACCGGCTGTTTAGGCCATCGCGTTGCGCACGGCCCTCACCTCGCTGACCGGAGCCGAAGCGTCACCAGAAACCGCCGCGCCAGAGGATCAAATGGCCACTGCGATGATGAGCGCCGCAAAGACCGGCACGGGCCGGTGAACCAGCAAGATTGCGGCACCATGTAGCGGGTGCCCATACCGGCTTTTTCACACCCCTCATCCTTGCTGCGGTGATTACCGGGATCAGCGGGGACAGTCATACCAGTGTCGTTGATCCAACTGACGAAACTGGAAAAGCTTTGCCCGTCGTGACGCCACCCTCTGCCGGGTGGCGCAAGCTCTTGGCAGGCGTCAACGGCTACATCCGGGGGAGCGGCGCGACTTCTTAATCCCCCAAGCAGTCGCGCCGTTTAGCCGGTCGCCTCATGGACCCGCCCCTTGGTCCCCAGTCGGCGACCCCGTTCTTTTCCAAAAAGTGGTGACGGATTTTTTCCACAGGGTGGTGACGTGCGCGGACCTTGCGCACCACAGCGCCGAGTTATCCCTGTGATCATCGGGATCAACGGGGATAACGCCTCTCCACGGTTGATCCAGCGCCTGAAATTCGGAACGCTATTCTTGTTATGACGCCACCCACTGTTGGGTGAAAGCCCAACAGGCGTCACTTGGGAAGCCCCGGCCCCAGCACCGGGGCTTCTTTCGTTGGGGCGCCCGCCGGTCGCCGTAGCAGCCTGCATTGCGCCGTCTCGCCGCAACCCGCAAAGTCACGCCGTGTACGACATCCTGATCCGCGGCGGCATCTTGTTCGAAGGCACCGGAGAACCGGGCATCGCTGGCGATCTGGCGATCGAGAATGGCCGCATTGCGGGCATCGGCCGCAGCGCCGGACCCGCCCGCAGGGTCATCGATGCCAGCGGGCTCGCGGTTGCGCCCGGATTTATCGACATTAAGACCCATTCGGATTTCACGCTGCCGATCAACCCGAAGGCCGAGAGCAAGGTCCGCCAAGGGGTCACCACGGAGATCGTCGGCCATTGCGGCTTTTCGGTCGCGCCGGCGCTGCCCGGCAAGGTTGAGCTGCTCAAGGATTATCTGAGCCCGAGCGCGCCCTGGCTGCCGTTCCGCGAAACGAGTTTCCCCGATTATCTACAAAGCTTCCCCGCAACCGCCGTGAACGCCGGCATGCTGGTCGGCCACAACACGCTGCGCCTGATGGTCATGGGCATGGCGGAGCGCGCGCCAAGCGCGGCCGAGCTTGCCCAGATGATCGCGCTCCTGGAAGACGCGCTCGATGCCGGCGCGCTCGGCATGTCCTCGGGCCTGTTCACGCCGCCGGGCTCCTACGCGGCTCCGGCCGAGATGATCGCATTCGGCCACGTGCTCAAGCACCACAACGCCGGCTACTTCACGCACCTGCGCGATGAATCAAACAAAGTGATCGAGGCGGTGGCGGAGGCGATCGAGATTGCGGAACAATGCAGTGTGCATGTCGAGATCGTGCATTTCAAATGCTCCGGCGTCGATAATTGGGGCAAGGCAACAAAAGTGCTTTCCATGATCGCGCAGGCGAGAGCCCGCGGGCTCGACATCGATTGCGATGCTTATCCTTATGATGCCGGCTCCAATCCGCTCAAGAATCTGTTGCCCCCGTGGGTGCAGGCCAGTGGCGTTGAAGCCATGCTCGCCCGCCTTGCCGATCCGCAGACGCGCGAAAGAATTCGCGCCGATATTGCCCGCGACGGCCTCAACAATTGGGGCCGCATTCCGTCATGGGACCGCGTTCAGATCTCGATCTCGCCGCATCTGCCGCAACGCGCCGGCCGCACCATCGCGGCGCTGGCAGCGCTGCGCGCCGCCGACCCGATCGACACGCTGTGCGATTATCTGATCGAGGACAAAGGTGCGACGCGCGTTCTGGTGACTGCGATCTCCGAAGACGACATCCGCACGCTGGTCGCTTCCCCGCTGGCCCTGGTGGGCTCCGACGGCAATTGCGTCGCGCCTTACGGCATCGTCGGCCAAGGGATGCCGCATCCCCGCTTCTACGGCACGTTTCCGCGCATCCTCTCCCGCTACGTGCGCGAGCAGAGCGTGCTGCCGCTCGAGCTCGCGGTCCATAAGATGACCGGCGCCACCGCGCGCGCGCTGAAACTGAAGGATCGCGGGCTTTTGCGCGAGGGCTTTTGCGCCGACGTCGTCGTCTTCGATCCGAACGATTTTGCCGATCGGGCCACCTACGCCGACCCGCACCAGTTTCCGAGCGGCGCGCGAACGAGCGTCATCGTCAACGGTACCATGGTGGTCGATAACGCCGCCCACACCGGCGCGCTCCCAGGCAAGGTGCTGCGGCGAAGTAAGGACGGCGCGGTGGCGTAAGTGGTCAGCGCGGCCAAGGCGGCGAGCCCGGAATGGCTGCAGCCTTACGCTTCGATGACAATCTTTGGCGCCGGGCGGCTCGCGCCCGCCAAGCCGTCGCGCACACGCGCGGCGATTTCTCGGTAGACTTTGGCGTGCGGGCCGTCAGGGACTGTCGCCACGACTGGCAAACCGGCATCGGATTTTTCTCGAATTTCCATATCGAGCGGCACTTCGCCCAAGAACGGCACACCGAGCCGCTCGGCCTCGGCCCGCGCGCCGCCGTGACCGAAAATATCGGTGCGCCCCCCGCAATGCGGACAGAGGAAATAGCTCATGTTCTCGACGATGCCGAGCACCGGCACGTTGACGCGGCGGAACATGGCGATGCCGCGCCGCGCGTCGATCAGTGCCAGATCCTGCGGCGTCGAGACGATGACCGCGCCTTTCAGCGGCACCTGCTGCGCCATGGTGAGCTGCGCGTCGCCCGTGCCCGGCGGCATGTCGACCACCATGATATCGAGCGCGCCCCATTCCACTTCGCGCAGCATTTGCGTGAGCGCCGACATGACCATGGGTCCGCGCCAGATCATCGGCGTTTCCTCCTCGATGAGGAAGCCGATCGACATCACCGCCATGCCGTGGCGCGAGATAGGTTTGAGCCGCGTGCCGCCCACGGTCTGCGGGCGCTCACGGATGGCCAGCAGCTTGGGCATGGACGGGCCATAAATGTCGGCGTCGAGAATGCCGACCTTGAGGCCGAGGTCGCGCAGGCCAAGCGCGAGATTGACGGCGGTAGTGGACTTCCCGACGCCGCCTTTGCCGGAGGCGACCGCGATGATGGCTTCGACGCCCGGAATGCCGGCGGGCGATTGCGGTGCGCGCCCAGCGCCCGCCTGAGGGCGCGTGGCACCCGGC
>JBAUYV010000491.1:0-3851 GCA_049584975.1 Xanthobacteraceae bacterium
CAGACCGCGGTGCTGATCGAGACGCTCAAGGAGATCGGCGCCGATGTGCGCTGGGTGTCCTGCAACATCTATTCGACGCAGGACCACGCCGCTGCTGCGGTCGCCGCGGGCGGCACGCCGGTCTTCGCAGTGAAAGGCGAGAGCCTTAAAGAATATTGGGATTACACCGCCAAGCTGTTCGACTGGCACGGCGGGGGCTATCCGAACATGATCCTCGACGACGGCGGCGACGCCACCATGTTCGTGCATCAGGGCGTGCGCGCCGAGAAGGGCGACACTGTATTCCTCGATCAGCACAACAGCGAGGAGGAGGAAGTCTTCTTCGCGCTCATCAAGCGCACGCTCAAGGAGAAACCGAAGGGCTGGTTCGGCGAGGTCGCGAAATCGATCAAGGGCGTGTCCGAAGAGACGACGACCGGCGTGCACCGGCTCTACGACATGCAGAAGGCCGGCACGCTGCTGTGGCCCGCTTTCAACGTGAACGACTCGGTCACCAAGTCGAAATTCGACAATCTGTATGGCTGCCGCGAGTCGCTGGTCGACGGCATCCGGCGTGGCACCGACGTGATGATGTCGGGCAAGCTGGCGATGGTGGCGGGCTTCGGTGATGTGGGCAAAGGCTCGGCTGCGTCGCTGCGCCAGGCGGGCTGCCGCGTGATGGTCTCAGAGGTCGATCCGATCTGTGCGTTGCAGGCGGCGATGGAGGGCTACCAGGTCGTGACCATGGAAGATGCGGCGCCGATGGCCGACATCTTCGTCACCGCGACAGGCAACAAGGACATCATCACCATCGAGCACATGCGGAAGATGAAAGACCGCGCGGTGGTCTGCAACATCGGCCACTTCGACAACGAGATTCAGGTTCAGACGCTGAAGAATCTGAAGTGGAACAACATCAAGCCGCAGGTCGACGAGATTACGTTCCCTGACGGTCACCGCATCATTCTGTTGTCGGAAGGCCGGCTGGTGAACCTCGGTAACGCCATGGGCCATCCGAGCTTCGTCATGAGTTCATCCTTCACCAACCAGACGCTCGCCCAAATCGAGCTGTTCACCGATCCGGGCAAGTACGAGAAGAAGGTCTATACGCTGCCGAAGACACTCGACGAGAAAGTGGCGCGGCTGCATCTCGCCAAGATCGGCGTCAAGCTGAGCGAGCTGCGCAAGGACCAGGCCGACTATATCGGCGTGAAGGTCGAGGGGCCGTTCAAGAGCGATCACTACCGGTACTAATTCCTCACCCTGAGGCGCTCGGCGCCATAGCAGGCGCAGCCTGCGTACACTTGGCTGCGATGCGCCGAGCCTCGAAGGGCCCCGACGCCTCGGCCTCATCCTTCGAGGCACCCCTGGCGCGCTCCTCAGGATGAGGTTTAGCGCCTTGCCGCCTCCTCACCCCGATGTTATCTGCGCCGCATGACCGCGACGCCCATCGATCGCATCCGCAATTTCGCGATCATCGCCCACATCGACCACGGGAAATCGACGCTCGCCGACCGGCTTATTCAGCTTACCGGCGGGCTCGAGGCGCGCGAGATGGTCGAGCAGGTGCTCGATTCCATGGACATCGAGCGCGAGCGCGGCATCACCATCAAGGCGCAGACCGTGCGGCTGAATTACCGGGCGCGCGACGGCAAGGATTACGTGCTCAATCTCATCGACACGCCGGGCCACGTCGATTTCGCCTACGAGGTCAACCGCAGCCTCGCCGCATGCGAGGGTTCCCTGCTTGTGGTCGACGCCAGCCAGGGCGTCGAGGCGCAGACGCTCGCCAACGTCTACCAGGCGATCGACAACAACCATGAGATCGTGCCGGTGCTCAATAAGGTCGATCTGCCGGCCGCCGAGCCCGACAAGGTGAAGCAGCAGATCGAGGACGTGATCGGGCTCGACGCTTCCGACGCGATTCTCATCTCGGCAAAGACCGGTCAGAACGTGCCCGAGGTGCTGGAAGCGATCGTGCACCGGCTGCCGCCGCCCAAGGGCGATGCGTCGGCGCCGCTCAAGGCGCTGCTGGTCGACAGCTGGTACGACGCCTACCTCGGCGTCGTTGTGCTGTTCCGCGTCGTCGACGGCGTGCTGAAGAAGGGCCAGCGCATCCTCATGATGGGCACCAACGCCGCCTACGAGGTCGACCGCGTCGGCGTGTTCACGCCAAAACGCGTCGAGCTCGACCAGCTCGGCCCGGGTGAGATCGGCTTCCTCACCGCGTCGATCAAGGAGGTGGCCGACACGCGCGTCGGTGACACCATCACGGACGAGCGAAAGCCGGTGGCGGCGCCGCTGCCGGGTTTCCGCCCCGCCATCCCGGTGGTGTTCTGCGGACTGTTCCCGGTCGACGCCGCCGATTTCGAGGCCTTGCGCGCCGCCATGGGCAGGCTCCGGCTGAACGATGCGAGCTTTTCGTACGAGATGGAAACCTCGGCTGCGCTCGGCTTCGGCTTCCGCTGCGGTTTTCTCGGGCTTCTGCACCTGGAAATCATCCAGGAGCGGCTCGAACGCGAGTTCAATCTCAATCTGATCGCGACGGCGCCGTCGGTCATCTACAAGATCAAGCTGCGCAATGGCGAACACCTGGAAATTCATAATCCGGTCGATATGCCAGACCCGAACCACATCGAGGAAATGCAGGAGCCCTGGATCGAGGCGACCATCCTCACGCCCGACGAATATCTCGGCTCCGTGCTCAAGCTCTGCCAGGACCGCCGCGGCGAGCAAAAAGAACTGACCTATGTGGGCAACCGCGCGCTGGTGAAGTACAATCTGCCGCTCAACGAAGTTGTGTTCGACTTTTATGACCGGCTCAAATCGGTGTCGCGCGGCTACGCCTCGTTCGATTATCACCTGACCGATTACAAGCCGGCCGATCTGGTCAAGCTGCAGATGATGGTCAACGGCGAGCCGGTCGACGCGCTCGCCATGCTGGTGCACCGCACCCGCGCCGAGCAGCGCGGCCGCGCCATGGCGGAGAAGCTGAAGGAGCTGATCCCGCCGCACATGTTCCAGGTGCCGATCCAGGCCGCGATCGGCGGCAAAATCATCGCCCGCGAAACCGTGCGCGCGTTCCGCAAGGACGTGACGGCCAAGTGCTACGGCGGCGACGTGACGCGCAAGCGCAAGCTTCTGGAAAAGCAGAAGGAAGGCAAAAAGCGCATGCGCCAGTTTGGCAAGGTCGACATCCCGCAGGAGGCATTTATCGCGGCGCTCAAGGTGGATGTGTGAGCGAGCGCCGGGCAGTTCACCTGGTAAAGGGATGTCCGGGTGGGTAAATCGCAAGCTTCTCGGCCGCCTGGTGAATCACCCATTTCTCGTTCGCGCTGAAGCCCGGGGTCTGAACCTGTGTGGCAAGCGAAAAGAAGTGCTCGCCGCTGACCATGCTTGAATGAATTGCTAAATAGATTGGAAAGCGAAAGGGCGTCGACGAATCAATTTCCTTAAATATGGGAAGGTCCGGTGGTGAAGAGTGGCGCCTTCCGAGCCAGTATTGCTGTTGATCGTAGCCGGTCATGCCCTGGGGATCAAAATCTGGAGCGCTAATCAAGTGAAGGTCCGAATCTATTCCGACGCGCATCAGAACGTGGAATGCTGGCTGTGACGAGTGGTTGCTCAGACTGACCTCCAGTGCGAAAGGCTTCGAAATCTCCATATTTGAATCGAACTGCAGGTATGTAATATCGCCCGTCGCGAACGATAGCTTCACAGAAAGCTCAGGCGTTGTCGCTCGTCGCAGCGCGTCTCTAATCTCGTAGTCCTCCATCGGCACGGACTGAAAGTTTTGCCGCTTATAATATTTCTTGTCGGGTGCCTGATGCGGCGCTCGGCCTAGTGCCTGGGGTATCGCGAAAACATAGGCT
>JBAUYV010000492.1:0-29137 GCA_049584975.1 Xanthobacteraceae bacterium
ATCAGGCTTCGTGGTAACGATCGTCATGGCGTGGTCTCCTATCTGACGCTCCAACGTCAGATGATTCGAGGTTGAACACCCCGGAGACTACGCCACCCTCAATTCCCACCAACCTCGCGACGCCACGGGGACCGAACGTCCGTCCCGCTGAATGGAGTGAGATCAAGACGTGCTATGAAAGATTCGGTCTCAGCTATTTTCACAAGCTCGGACTCGGTAAAGGGTACCCAAACAACAGAGTGCTCGTCCTCAGTAACGGTGCACGATATGCTGAGGCGGGCCGCGCCTATTTCGCTGCATTTCACGAAGGAAACCTGCCGCCTGGCTGGTTAGCGTACGATAACGTCGGCGGGTATCAGATTTCGCTTGGATCATGGCACGATCAGCTGCCGGCGCTGTATGTCGTATGCAATGCCGCCAACGGCAAATGTCCGGCGGTTGGCACCGTCCCGCTACCGCAGCCATCGTCTTCCGACTCGTGGTCTAACTCTGGGATGAAACGTCCCTTGTTTCTCGCGGTTGCGTTTTTCCTTATTTACCTGGCATCTGTTGTAACAAAACCACAGATTGCAAAATTCATCGCCTCTATGGAAAACTGCATTGCGCACCTGATGATTGTGATCAATGCTCGCGCCCAGGGTTGGGGCAAAGGTGATGCTGTCGCGTGTTCAGTGCGTGCTTCTCGCGGTACTTTGCTCCGTCAGCTTAGCGGGCTGTGCAGGAGACTTTCTCTGGTGGCTTGGCTTTAATCCTGTCACCGCCGCGTACGTGTACAATGTTCCCGTGCACGACGTCGCATTAGAAGTGCAGTGTGAAATCTACAAATTTTTAGATGACGAGAAAGAAAAAAATAAGCAGCTCCAGCGCTCTCGTGGCGGCAGGCCAAGTGATTATTTATTGCTCGCTAATAACGGAGGTGCTGGCGTAGGTTTAGTTTTGCAGACTGATCTGAGTGGCTCAGTACAATACGTTGGCATCGATCTATCAAAACTCGGTTTTCCTAGCCTTGCTACATTAGTCACGCAAACTAACAAAACCCCAAGCCTGCAGGCGAAGGGTACGGGCAAGGCGACACTCTCGGCTGAAGTAGATTTTGTCATCCAGCAAACTAAAGACGTGAGATTTCCGGCAGACTGCGCAAACAGGCCTGTCTACCAGGCGTATCTCGAGCTTTGGCTAAATGATTGGTTGTCCCATTATAAATCTTATGAGGCATGGTCCGCCCACGACGACCCATTTATCTGCAACACGAAGGTGACACTCAAATCGGCATTCCAAGTGGTGGTCGACGTATCAGCAGGTGTTAACGCGTTTATGGCGCCGCCCATTATACTGCCGATTTCCGGGTTCAATGTAGATGCAAGCCCCGATTATATGCATTCGATCCAGATTACATTTACTCTCACAGATCCAAACCAAGCACACGCGCAATATTGTAAGGGCTTAGCGCCGCAGCCGGTAAATAAAACATAGAGGAGCGCGGGGTTCGCGCAGGGTCCGGTAGGAACCATCTCATGCGGCAGTTTAGCGCCGCTGGCTGAGCGAGGACGGCGCGTCACAGATCAAGCTCTGGGTACGCGAAATGACCAAAGTGACAAATCCCACCACTCTGACTATTGAGTCCAGTCACAACATGCTTGCAACGCAGGCTAGTGACGGAGTTTGACAGCGCGGAAAAATGCCTTTAGCGCCTCTGAGGGCGCTTCGAGCTGTTTAACAATCCAAGTTGTTGAAATCGCTGCTCCGTGGCACAACTCCCGAGCCCACCACGCAGGCCTTTGGCTTTTATCGAAAAGCGACCCGCCTGAGCTTCCGCTGACCGGACGGCGGGCTTTTGACGGCTGCACTCATCCGGCAGAAAGCCGCCACGCCAGATCGCCCTTTTGCGACACGCGGCGCGGGACGCCGCGTAAAGGAACCGTCGCGACAGCTGCGCGGCTAACGTCCGGCGAATCTCAGCATCTCGCCGAGCGCCGGGCCAAGCATGAAAACGATGACAAAGGACATGCCGACCGCGACGCCCATGAGCAGGACGAATTCCGCCGCGGGAATCACCTGAACCTGCCGCAGCGCCGACACGCCACGGCGGCGAATGACCGCCCCAACGGACGACTTCACCGCAATCCCGACGATCAGGGCTAGAACAGCGAGAACGGCCTTGACGTCCACAACACTTCGTCCCGTTACTTTCGACTCACTCTTAGCAAGCGAAAAACTAACAAATACAAAAGTTGCTGACACCCGTAAGACGTGAAGATGGCTTACGCGCCGGCCGCATTTCATCGCGACCGATGGATGGCGCGCTCGGCAGAACTTGCCTTGCCGGTCCGATCCGCGGATTCGTGCGGCAACAAACCTCGGTTGCGAGCGCGCGTGGTCTGGGCAATCATGGCGCCATGCTTGATGGATTTGCCCGCGCACGTATGGGGTTGCCTGCATGACGGGCTATATCCAGGGCCGCAACGTGAGCCTGACCTTTCGGCCGCCGAATCGCGCGCCGGTGCGGGCGCTGAGCGGCTTCGACATCGACGTGGAGGAGGGCGAGTTCCTGTCGATCGTCG
This sequence comes from Xanthobacteraceae bacterium, assembly GCA_049584975.1. GTDB lineage: Bacteria > Pseudomonadota > Alphaproteobacteria > Rhizobiales > Xanthobacteraceae > BOG-931. Next base: position 2,562 of record JBAUYV010000492.1, read on the forward strand.
GGCCGTCGGGCTGCGGCAAGAGCACCTTCCTGAACGTGCTGCTTGGCCTCGCCAGGCCCGATTCGGGCGAGGTGCTCATGCACGGCAAGCCGATCGGTGGGCCGGGCAGCGACCGCGCCATGGTGTTTCAGGAATTCGGCCTGCTGCCGTGGCGCACGGTGCTGCACAACATCGAGCTCGGACTCGAACTGAAAAGAGTTCCGTCGGAGAAGCGCCACGCCATTGCCGAGCGCCTGGTCACGCTGGTCGGTCTTTCCGGCTTCGAGGCACATTATCCGCACGAACTGTCCGGCGGCATGAAGCAGCGCGTCGGCCTCGCCCGGGCGCTGGCCACCGATCCCGAAGTGCTGCTCATGGACGAGCCGTTCGCGGCGCTGGACGCGCAAACGCGCGATCTGATGCAGGTCGAGCTGCTGCGCATCTGGCGCGAGGCGCGCAAGACGGTGCTGTTCGTCACCCACCAGATCGATGAGGCGATCTATCTCTCCGACCGCGTGATGGTGATGAGCAAGCGTCCGGGCCGGGCGAAGAAGATTTTCGTCATCAAGCTACCGCGTCCGCGCGATTACGAGATGCGGGTGACGCCGGAGTTCAACGACCTCAAGCTGGAAATCTGGAACACGTTGAAAGACGAGATCGTGGTGTAGCCGATGGCAGAGCAAGCGACCATTCGCGCGCCGTTTGTCGTGCGCTACCGCAAGCCGCTGCTTGGCGGTCTTGCCGTGGTGCTGTTTTTTGCCGCGTGGCAGGCGATTTTTCTCGTCGTCCCGTTCGATCCGTTGTTCATCTCCAAGCCGAGCCTGATCGCTGCGGGCTACGTCGATTTGATCGGAAGCGGGGATCTGTTCCACGATCTTGCGGTCTCGTCGGTGCCATTCTTCGTCGGCCTTGCGGCGGCCGTGCTGATCGGCGTGCCGCTCGGCATCGTCATGGGTTGGCGTCCGCGTGTCGGCTATGCGCTCGACCCGCTGATGACGATTTTCTACGCCAGCCCGCTGGTGGCGTTGGCGCCGCTTCTGGTGATTTTCTTCGGCGTCGGCATATCGGGAAAGGCGATCATCATCTTCTCGCTTTCCGTCTTTCCTTTCATCTTCAACGCCTGCGCCGGCGTACGCGCCGTCGACCGGTTGTTGATCAATGTGGTGCGTTCGCTCGGCGGCGGCGAGTGGGCGCTCTACAGCAAGGTGATCTTCCCGAGCGTGCTGCCCTATATCGTCGCCGGCGCCCGGATCGCGGTCGGCCGCGCCTTGATCGGCGTTTTGGTCGGCGAATTCTTCGCCGCCTCGGAAGGGATCGGTTACGCCATTTCCCGCTTCGGCGACCTTTTCGCCATCGATCGCATGTTCGCCTGCATTCTGACCGTGATGACGATCGCCGTGGCCTTGACCGAGGGCATCCGCTGGGCGGAGCGCGCCGCGTTTCCCTGGCGCGCAGGGTAATAGACCATGGCGGAAACCCAGACGCTGCAAGTCCCCGCTGCCGCCCGCGATCGCGCCGACGATGCGGCGCCGGCGCGCAGCCTGTGGCAACGCATCGAGCCGACCGCCCTTGGCACCGGCAGCATCGTGCTTCTCCTCCTGGCATGGCAGCTGGTGCCGTATTTTGTGCCGTTGAAGGCGGGCACGAAGCTGTTCTTTACCGTCCCCAGTCAGATTGCCGGCGCGCTGTGGCTGATGTTCGCCAGCGGCTCGGTCTGGGCGCCGCTCGGCGTGAGCGCCACCGCGTTTGCCATCGGCCTTGCGTTGGCGATCGCCGCCGGTCTGCCGCTTGGCATCCTGCTCGGCCGATCCAAAACCCTGGATGCGATGTTCGACCCGTTCATCACGGCGTTCAACGCGACGCCGCGGCTGGTTTTTCTGCCGCTGCTCATGCTGTGGTTCGGCATCGGGCTGTGGTCGAAGGTCGCCGTTGTTTTCCTCGGCGCGTTGTTCCCGTTGCTGATCAACACCTACGAGGGTGTGCGCAACGCCGACAAGCTGCTGATCAATGTCGTGCGGTCGTTCGGCGCCAGCGAATGGGATATCGCGCGTCTCGTCGTGGTGCCGAACGCGCTGCCCTTCATCGTCGTCGGGCTACGGCTGGCAATAGGCCGCGCCGTTCTCGGCGTCGTCGTGTCCGAATTTTTCGGCTCACAGGAAGGGCTCGGCGTGGTCATGGTGCGGGCCGCCAGCGCCTTTGAGGTCAACGTCGTGTTCGCCGGCCTGATCATTTTTGCCGGGCTGTCGCTGGCCATGACCGGGCTGGTCAAGCTGCTCGAAGACCGCATGACGCGCTGGCGCCCGCAGCACGTGAACGCGGATTAACTTGGCCCGTGTTCTCCGTGCTGCGTTACGCCCGGGAAACGTGGAAATGTGGCTATCAGTTCGACTTTGTCGGCGCGAGTTTGGCCGGCACGTAGCCCATCTCCTTCAGGGTCGAGTCGAGCAGGTTGCGGGCCAGGAACGATTCCGGATCCGGCAGCGGCTTGTCGGCCGGCCATTGCCGCGCCGCGATCATGGTTTGCCGGCGCGACTCGAGGATCTCCCTGAACAGGTCCGCCGGCACCTCGGCGCCGTATGCGTCGTGCAATTGATCCCAGATCAGGCCGGCATCGGTGTCGTTCTTGATGCTGCCGATTTCTTTCTCCATCACCTTCATGGAACCTTCCTTGTTGGTGCGGAAATACATCACGGCCTTGGCGATGCCACGAATGACCTTCTTTACCGTATCGGGATGTTGCTCGACAAAGCTTTGCATGCACCAGATCGTGCCGCCGGCGCGTGGGATGTAATCGCCGGTGCGCAGCAGCACTTTCAGCCCAGCTTGTTGCGCCACCACGGCGTGCGGAATTGAGAGGCCGGCGCCCTGGATATCGCCGTTGCTGAGCGCCGCAATGCGCTCGGGCTCGCCCTGGAATGAGATGACCTTGTAGTCCTTGCCGGCGTCCATGTGGAAGAAACGGTGCAGCACCGCCTGCACCTCGTCGTAGTCGGCCCCGCCGGGCCGACCCAGGCCGATCGTCTTGTCCTTTAGCTCCTGCGCGCTGTTGATTTCCTTGCCCGTAACGAGCGTCCACTGCGACTTCAGCGATTCGCCGACGATGTACATGATCTTGGCGCCGCTCAGCGCCGCCTGCGCGCCGCCAGAAGGAATCGGCGCACAATCGAGGTTGCCGGAAAGAACGGCGGTGACCTGAGCGGGCGCCTGCAGTTCCACCAAGGATGCGTCGAGACCTTCGGCTTTGAAGAAGCCTTGATCGACCGCGATATAGCTCGGGATGTGGAAACCGTCGCCGCCGACCACTTTCCCGATGGTGAATTTGGTCTGCGCCTCGGCGCTGACGACACAAGTGAGGATAAGCCCGATCACTGCGGCAAGCGCGAACGAAACCCGGAGCATTCGCATGGTGGTCTCCTTATCTCCAAAGGCCAAGCGGAGGAGCGGCATTGTGTTCCAGCGGGCAAGCCGATGGAATGGATAAGCCGAGAAGCAATGAACCCGAGTACCTTAGCACAGCTCCGATTCGGTTCCATTGCGGGTGCGGCGTTGCGTCCGTGATCGCGCTGGCATAACAGCTTCTCATCTGGATGGGCTGGGAGCGGGCCGCGACGCTTCCCTCAGGTTCTACGGGATCGCATGAACGACGATATCGTCGATTCTGGGCAATTTCGGCGTGGGGCGCTGTTTCTCGTCAGTATCGGCATCCCCGTTATTGTCGGGCTGCTGCGGCACCAGCCGGATGGCGCGCTGACCGGCGCCGTGGCCGGCCTACTGCTCGCATTCGCCGACAACGACGGCGAATTGCCCGGCCGGTTGCGCCTATTGGCATTCGATGCTGCCATGGTCGCCGGCGGCGGCATCGTCGGCTATCTCTGTCGCGACTCGGCGCCGGCCTTGTGGCCAGTCTTCATAGCGATCACGCTGTCCGTGGGTATGGCGGCGCGCAGCGGACGCGAGGCTCTTCTGACCGGCCGCCATTGCGCCATGGCGTTCACGGTCACCTCGGCCCTTCCGGCGTTTCCAACGTATCTAATCTGGTATCTCGTCGGCGTGCTCGTGCTCGCCGCCGCGGCGCGTGTGATCGATCACATGCTTTCCGGCCCGCTGCCGCTGCAACCGTCGGCGCCGCTGCAGATGCCGGCCGGGCAAAGCGGGTGGCTCCGCTTCGCGCTGGCCTTTTGCGGCGCCGCGGTGGCGTCCATGTGGATCGGCAGAACGCTCGATCCGATCCACGCCATTTGGGTCGTCACGACAACGCTTGTCGTCATGCTGCCCGATGCGAGAGCGAGTTATCGCCGCATCTTCGAACGCGTCTCCGGAACGTTCGCGGGCGTCGTCGCGGCCTGGATCATCACCATGCTGTTCCATTCCGCGGCGATCATCTGCATCGCCATTCTGGTGGTCGCGCCGTTCATCCCGCATCACGTCGCCCATCGCTATTGGCTGCATACGGCGCTGATCGCGCTCCTGGTGCTGCTCGCCTACGACCTGACGCTCCTGAATTCGCACGGCATCGTCAATCTGCTGTCGGAACGGCTGGAGGACATCCTACTCGGCAGCGCCATGGGACTGGTGGGCACCGTGGCGGCGTTTCCGCGCGAGGCAGCGGCCGGGCTCGACGACCTGATCGGAGACAGCCACAAGGATCGCTGACGCTGCAGCGTTTGCAGCGCCCTATGGTGCGGCATCCGGGCCGTGCTAATTCTCCATGACGATATCGCTCACGCGATACACGCATCAGGGGGGAGGACGATGGCACTCGGCAAGCCGCGCGAAGTCAAAATCCGCGTGCATGACGGCGTGGAGATCGCGGTCGCACTGTACATGCCGGAGGGCGAGGGCCGGTTTCCGGTGCTGCTGGCGCCGTCGCCGTACCGCTATGACAACAATACGCTGCCGGCCACGCCGCAATTCCTCTGGCGTGAAACCGGCCCGATCGAGTTTTATCTGCAGCACGGTTACGTCTACGCACACATGGACATCCGCGGCTGCGGCAAATCGGGCGGCGAATTCCGCCTGCTCGACCGCAACGAGCAGAAGGACCTTTACGACGTCATCGAATGGCTCGGCCGCCAATCCTGGTCGAACGGCAAGGTCGGTGGCATCGGCCAGTCTTATTTCTGCATGTCGCAATGGTGGATGGCGATCCAGAAGCCGCCGTCGCTCGCCTGCATCGCCGCGTTCGATGGCTTGAACGATCCATACCGCGCCTCGGTTTATCAGGGCGGAATTCTCGGCGATTTCTTTGGAAGTTATTGGTGGAACCAGAATCGCATCATCAATCGTCATCCGGCGAACGGCGAGCATCCGCGCGAGCAGAATTGCGATTTGAATCTGCTGCTGCAGCAGCATCCCACTTACGATGAGTTCTGGCGCGAGCGCTGTGCCGCGGAGCGGCTGCACGAGATAGAGGTGCCGCTCTATTCGGTGGGCGTCTGGGGCAAGGTCGATCTGCACACCCGCGGCAATATCGACGGCTATCGCCGCGCCAGGGGTCTGAAAAAGCTTAAGATGGTCGGACCGATCAACGCCTTCGTGGCCAACCGCGAGTTCAACAGCGTGGAGCTGCACGAAAAGCTCCTGCTGCCGTTCTACGAGCATTATCTGAAGGACAAGGACACCGAATATCTGTCGCGGCCCAGCGTGGAATATTTCGTGCGCGGCGCCGACGTGGTGCGCAGCGCCGAGACTTGGCCGCCGCCCGGGGCCCGCTACCTGACCTGGAATTTGAGCGGACAAAAATCGGGCAGCGTGACTTCGCTCAACGACGGCATGCTGGTGAGCGAGCAGCCGTCGGGCGAGGAAAAGACCTCCTACCGCTATCCGGATCCGGGCTGGATGCTGGGCGTGGTCGGCTTCGGGCCGAACAATCAGCCCGATCCGGCGCGGCGCGTGCTGACCTTCACAAAGGCGCCGCTGCAGCGCGACCTGGAAATCGCCGGACCGATCAAGCTCTCGCTGCACGCCTCCTCGACGCGCGACGACATGGATTTCTTTGTAAAAATTTCCGAGCAAATGCCGCAATCGACCGAGGATCGCGCCAAGGGTCTCAATCCGGCGTCATACTGGATCACCAAAGGGTGGCTGCGCGCCTCGCACCGCGCGCTCGATCCGGCCAAGTCGACCGAGATGGAGCCGTATCACACCCACACCGATCCGCAGCCTATCGAGCCGGGAAAGATGTATCGCTTCGATATCAGCGTCGAGCCGATGGCGCATCGTTTCAAAAGCGGAAACCGCGTTCGGCTCGAAATCGTCAACGGCGACTCCGCGGTGACCGACGTGCTGTGGACCCACTATTACGTCCCGAACAAGATTGGCGCCGACACCATCTATCATTCGGCGCAATATCCGTCCGCGCTTACGCTGCCGGTGATGGAAGGAGCCTGAAGCCGATCGCGTTCTAGTGGATCAGGTTGATCTGATAGTTGCTCAGCGTCAGGATCGTTCCCGGCAGCGCAACGAAGCCGACGGCCTTCATGTATTGCGGAGCGTTGCCGCCTTTCGGATCGATCGACCAGCCCAGGAAATCCTTCACCGCCTTGGCGACAGCGGCGGACGGCTGCTGGGTTTTCACGATCGCGTATTCGTAGTTGATGATCGGATAGGATTGTCCGCCGGGCGCGTAGATCAAGCTGATGCGTTCATCCGGCGGGGTCTCCGGGGCCACCTCGGCGACGGCCGCGCCGGCCGTGGTCGCGTCGGGCAAAACGAATTTGCCGTCTTTGTTCTGCAGCATCGCCTCGCCGAGACCGGCCGCGTCGGTCGCAGTCTTGAAGCTGATGCCGACATAGGCGATCGAATAGGGCGTGGTCTTCGACGCGCTCACCATGCCGGGATTGCCCGTAGCGCCGACGCCGCCTTGCACCGCAGGCCAGTTCACCGTCAGGCCGTAACCGGCGGATTTCGACCATTCGGGCGTGCTGAACGACAGGTATTGGGTGAAGATGAAGGTGTCGCCGCTGCCGTCAGTGCGGTGCACCGGCACGATTTCGTTGTGCGGCAGGCTCACACCCGGGTTCATCTGGGTGATCAGCGGATCGTCCCAGTACTTCACCCTGCCCTCGTAGATCGCGCCCAGGACGGGGCCGCTCAATTTCAGATGCTGATCGTTGAGGCCCGGTACATTGTAGTTGACCATCTGCGAGGAGATGGCGAGCGGGACGTTCTGAACGCCTGGGCTCGACTTCATCTGCGCGTCGCTCATATACGCGTCCGACGCGCCGATCTGCACGACCCCGGAAACCGCCTGGGCAATGCCGGCGCCGCTTCCCGTGCCCTGCGTCCCGATTTGCACGTCGGGATGAGCCTGCTGGTAATCGGCGGCCCACAGATTGAACAACGGCAAGAGCAAAGTCGAACCCGTCTCCAAAAGTTTGACCTGATCCGCATAAGCGGCGCTCGAGATGAGCGCTGTGCCCGCCGCCAGCGACGCCGCCAAGCCGCCGCTGCGCAGCGTGTTGGCAAATCCGGTTTTTGCTCTCATGTTTTCACCCTCTCGGCCTCATCTGGTGATGATCGAACGCCGGCTCGGATGGGTTTCGAGGCGCAATTGGATCGCGCCAGCGCCCGGCTGTACGACGCGTAATCGACCGCTTTTATGTGACAGTTACGTATCGGCTTTGTGACAATCCGCGCTGTGAATTGCGCAGGCTGTTGGCAAAAAGGCCCCGGCGAATCCTGAGGCCGCGATCGCGCTCGGCCTCGCCGGTATCTCTGCGTTTCGGTCCGCACCCTCTAGGGCAATTCGGAAATCATCTTCTGCATTTCGGCCTGGGTCCAAGTGCCAGCGTTATTTCGCCGATCGGCGACGAACCGCGCGGCGAATTGACCTCGCCGCAGGATCGCATAACCTTGCCGGCCGTTTGTGCCGGTTCCGGAGAAAATCATGAAGCTCGGCTTCTTCATCATGCCCGTCCACCCGCTGGAGCGAAATTACGCCGAGACGCTGCGCGAGGACCGTGACGCTTTCATTCTCGCCGACCGGCTTGGCTACAGCGAAGGCTATTCCGGCGAGCATCTGACCGACCTCGCCGAGAACATTCCAAACAGCTTGACGTTCATCGCGTCGCTGGTCGGATTCACGTCGCAGATCAAGCTTGGCACCGCGGTGACGAACCTGCCGTTCAGCCATCCTCTGCTCGTCGCGACGCAGGCGGCCCTGATCGACAATTTGCTGGAAGGCCGTTTGCTCCTCGGCATCGGCGCCGGAGTTTTGCGCACCGATATGGAAGCGCTGGAATTGCTCGACGCCGATCGCAACGCCATGCTCGCCGAGGCGATCGATCATATCATCGCGCTGTGGACCGGCGAGGCGCCGTACAATCTCACCGGAAAGTATTGGAACATTTCAACGGCGAAGACCCTGTGGCCGGAAATCGGACTCGGCGGCGTGGTCAAGCCTTATCAGAAGCCGCACCCGCCAATCCTCGGCACCGCGACGGATCCGGTGTCGAAAGGCCTTATCGCGCTCGGCCGCCGCGCCTGGTGGCCGGTCTCCTCGCATTTCCTGCATGCAAACTGGCTGCTCAGCCAGTGGAACAATTACGCCCAGGGCTGCGCCGAAGGCGGCCATAAGGCCGACCGCGCCAATTGGCGCGTGGCGCGCTCGATCTTCGTCGCCGATGACGACAAGGTCGCGCGCGCTTACGGCGGCGACGATCTAAAAAGCCCGTACCGGTTCTACATGCGCCAGCTCACCGCGAAGCTGAAAAAGGGCAACAAGCTCGGCGGCTTCAAGGAGCGCATGGACATGCCCGACGAGGACCTGACGCTTGACTATATTTTCGACAACGTCGTGATCCGCGGCAGCGTCAACCGCGTGGTCGATGGGCTGTTGGCGCTGCACGAGAAGATCGGCGATTTCGGCACGCTGCTTTATTGCGGCAAGGACTGGGCCGATCCGGCGCTGTCGCGCCGATCGATGGAATTGATGGCCGAGAAAGTGATGCCCGCGGTCAACAGCGCCATCGGCAAGCGCGTCGCCGCCGAATAAGTGCGTCAGGCTTTGGCTGACGATTGGATTGGCGCAGTCTTATCACTATATGCCCAGCGATCGTACTGGGAGCCGTCATGTCGAAGCCGCTTGTCGTGACTGTCTCGCATCACCTGGGCAAGGAAGAAGCGGTGCGCAGGCTTAAATCCGGCCTGGGCAGTGTGCGGAGCAATTTCAGTCATCTGCTGACGGTCGAAGAGGAGACCTGGACCGAGAACCATTTCGACTTCCGCGTCAGAGCGCTCGGCCAGGTGGTGAGCGGCAGCATCGATGTGCAGGAGGATCGTGTCGTGCTGCAGTTCGTCCTGCCGTGGCTGCTGGCCAAAGTCGCAGGCGCGATCCAGCCGCTTATTCGCAAGGAAGGCACGCTGATGCTGGAGAAGAAGTGATTTTGTGAAACAGACGTGGCCCGGGTGAGCGGAGCGAAACCCGGGGAGGGCGTTCCCGGATTTCGCGGAGCCTGTCATCGGGCCGGCCACTTCGGGCCGGACCCGTTGGCTCCATCCGGGCTACAGCTTCTCCGGTTACAGTTTCTCGGCCAGGAAGCGCATCAGCCGCGGCGCCAGGAAGCCCGAATAGCTCGTCGGCTCCTCGATCGGATCGTTCATCCAATAATGCGGTGCGCCATTCACGATGCATGGGCGCACGAAGAAGCCGGCCTGACTGAGCGCAAGCTGGAACGGGGAGGTCTGCTCCTTCGGATCGACCAGGTCGTCCTGGGTTCCGGTAACAAGCAGGACGCCGATCTTGTTGTTGGCGAACGTCGCATAGCTGATCGGTGAGGCGTCGAAGTAAAGCTGCCGGTTCTCCATCGGTGGCGCGCCCATGAATTTTTCGAAGTTATTGTCGCGTCCGCCCTGGACCTGGTAGTTGGTCCACATCGCTACGGCGTCATAAATGCCGTAAACGCCGATCAGGCACTTCACGCCGGCATCGACCGACGCGAACGCGTCTTGGGGATAAGCCTTGGAGAATTTGCCGGATGACCAGCCGAGCGCCGCCAGCGCCGCAAGGTGCGCGCCTGCGGAGGCGCCCATGAGTCCGATGCGTTGCGGATCGATGCCGAACTCGCCCGCCTTGCCGCGCACGAACTGCACACCGGCCAGCACGTCCTGCACAGCCTGCGGGTAGGTCTTGCCCTTTGTGGCCAGGCGGTAGCTGATGGAAAACATCGCGACGCCGCGGGCGGCCAGATAGGGCCCCCAGTACTGAAATGCGGTGCGCACGCCCTGCACCCATCCGCCGCCATGCACGGCAACCAGCGCCGGCGCATCCTTCTTTCCCTTGGGCAGATACAGGTCGCCCGCAAGCTCGACGCCGTCGTGGTTGGCGTAGGCAATGCCCTTATGGGTGGTCACGCTGTCGTCTGCCATTGCTGCACCTCGTCGCTGCGTTCCGCCGCTATCCTGCCCGTTCTGTCAACGTCGCGCTCATGCTTATCGCGCAACGCATCGTTGCCGCCAACAGTGGGCGCGCGGTGGCAAAAAGCGCTTGCCGTGCTAGAACAACCGGCCGGTCTTGAAAAGTGCCGGATGCGAGGGACTAGGAGGCAGGATGTCGATTACGGCCGAGGGCGCGGCGCCCACGCTCGTCGTCAACGGAACGCGCATTGATGTGATCGAGCGGGGATCAGGCCGCCCGCTCCTGTTCCTGCATCCTGAAAATGGCATCGAGCCAGCCCTGGCGGCGATCGAGGCGCTTGGCAAAGGCGCGCGCGTAATCGCGCCGACGCATCCGGGATTCGGCCGCTCCGACTTGCCCAAGGGCATGCGCACGGTGGACGACCTCTCCTATTTCTATCTCGACATGCTCGATCAGCTCGATCTTCGCGATCTGACCGTGGTCGGCGTTTCGCTCGGCGCCTGGATCGCTGCGGAGATCGCGGTGAAATCGACCGCGCGCCTTTCCAAGCTGGTCTTGGCCAACGCCGTCGGCGTCAAGGTCGGCGATCGCGAGACCCGCGACATCGTCGACGTGTTCGCGCTCACCGAAAAGGAATTCATCGATATCGCCTACTGCGATCCGGCCGCCGGCACCCGCGACTACAAGGCGCTGCCGGACGCGGAAGTGCTCGCCGTGGCGCGCGCCCGCGAGGCGACGGCGCGCCTTGCCTGGAATCCGTACTTCCATAATCCGCGGCTGAAGAGCCGGCTGCATCGCATCCGCATTCCGACGTTGTTTCTGTGGGGCACGCATGACCGCATGCTCAGCGAATCCTATGGCCGCGCCTATTGCGCGATGATTCCCGGCGCGCGATTCGAGATGATCGAGCGTGCTGGGCATTTCCCGCATCAGGAACAACCGAAGCTTTTCGCCGAGAAGGTGTTGGCGTTCGCCAAAGCCGGCTGAAATCACGACATGGAAGACGCGCAATGAGAGTCTACCAATTCACCGAGCAGCCCTATTACCCGACCTGGAACGATCATTCCGGCTCGCTGCGCGTCAATTTGTTGAACCGCAAATGCGATCCGCGCATCGCCGCCGATCTGTTTCACCGCTATTACGACGAATGGCAGCTCTCCGACGAGCTTGGCCTCGACATCATGCTCAACGAGCATCACCAGACCGCGACCTGCATGTCGTCGACGGTGGTGGTCGGACTTTCGGTGCTCTCGCGCATCACCAAGAATGCGCGGCTGCTCGTGCTTGGCTATCCGATCGGCCATCGGCCCGATCCGCTGCGCTGTGCCGAGGAGCTATCGACTATCGACGTGATCTCGCGCGGCCGCCTCGACATGGGCTTCATCAAGGGCGTGCCGTACGAATTCCCGGCTTCAAATCAGAATCCGGTCGCGGTCATGGACCGCTTCTGGGAAGCGCTCGATTTCATCATCAAGGCGATGACCACGCATGATGAGATTTTCAATTGGGAAGGCGAGTATTTCAATTACCGGCAGGTGAACGTCTGGCCGCGGGTTTGGCAAGAGCCGCATCCGCCGATCTGGACGACGACGGGAAGCACCACGCAAGCGCGCCTCCTCGGCGAGCGCGGCTATGTGATGGCGACCCTCGGCTCCGGCTACAACACGCGCCCGCTCTACGATTCCTATCGCCGTGGCTACCTGGCGAAACGGGGCAAGGCGCCGGGCCCTGACCGCTTTGCCTATCTGGGTCTCGTCGGCGTCGCCAAGGACAAAGACGAAGCACGCAAGCGCGGCGATCTGGTCGCCGGTTATCTGCGCTCGTCATCGATCGTGCATGTGCCGTTCCGCAATCCGCCGGGCTTCCTCTCGATCGAGGACAACGCGCGGCTGTTGCGTGGCCAGACGCCGCCGCGCAGCTACACCAAGGATGGCCGCACCATCGACATGCGCAGCGCCAGCGTTGAAGATTTGATCGCTGCCGGCATCCTGTTCTGCGGCACGCCGGACGAGGTCTATGAGCAGATTGTCGATTTCTGCGACTATTGCGGCGGCATGGGTAACCTTCTGATGATGGGCCATGCCGGCTTTCTCAGCCCCGAGCAGACGGCCGATAACCTCACGCTGTTTGCGCGCGAGGTGTATCCGCGGCTCAAGGCCTGGAAGCAGCCCGATGCCGAAGAGGTGGCGGCTGAAGCCGTGGCTGCGGCGCAAAGGACGCCGGCTGATCCGGCGGCGAGCGTGCGGGTCGGAGATCTCGTCGACGCGACGATTACGGCGCAGTAATCGTGTCATGCTCCGCGAATGCGGAGCATCCAGTAGTCTCTGTTTCCCTGATTGATGCACCGCCGTGAATGATTAGACTAACGGCGAACACTGTGTCGGAGCCCGTCATCGGGCCGGACCCGTTGGCGGACGATGAGGGCGCGCTCATGAGAGTCTATCACTTCAGCGAACAGGCCTATTTCCCCGCTTGGAACGAGCATTCCGGCACGCTGCGCGTCACCTTCGCGAACCGCAAATGCGATCCGCACATCGCAGCCGATCTGTTTCACCGCTATTACGACGAATGGCAGCTCTGCGACGAGCTTGGCCTCGACATCATGCTCAACGAGCATCATCAGACGGCGACCTGCATGTCGTCGTCGGTGGTGGTCGGCCTTGCGGTGTTGGCGCGCATCACCAAACAGGCGCGGCTCCTGGTGCTCGGCTATCCGATCGGGCACCGGCCCGATCCGCTGCGCGCCGCCGAGGAACTGTCGACCATCGACGTCATCTCGCGCGGCCGCCTCGACATGGGCTTCATCAAGGGCATCCCGTACGAGATCGCCGCCTCCAATCGTAATCCGACCGAGCTGATGGATCGGTTCTGGGAGGCGCACGACTTCATCCTCAAGGCGATGACGACGCACGACGAAGTGTTCAACTGGGAGGGTGAGTTTTTTCAGTACCGGCAGGTGAACGTCTGGCCGCGCGTCTGGCAGGAGCCGCATCCGCCTATTTGGTCAACGACCGGGAGTTCGACGCAGGCGCGGGTGCTCGGTGAGCGCGGTTACGTCTTGGCGACGCTGGGCACCGGCTACGGCACGCGCAAAATGTACGACGCCTATCGCCAGGCTTATCTGGCAAAGCATGGCAAGGCGCCAGGCGCCGATCGCTTCGCCTATCTGGGCCTGGTCGCGGTCGCGCGTGACCGGGAGGAGGCGCGCCGGCGCGGCGATCTCATCGCTGGCTACCTGCGCACGAGCCCGATTGTGGCTTTGCCGTTCCGCAATCCGCCCGGTTATCTCCCGCCGGAAGACAACGCGCGGATGCTGCGCGGCGAGACTCCGCCGCGCACCTACACCAAGACCGGCAAGGTCATCTCGATGCAATACGCCAACGTCGACGAGCTGATGGATGCGGGCGTATTGTTCTGCGGCACGCCTGATGAAGTCCACGACCAGATCGTTGACTTCTGCCGCCACTGCGGCGGCATGGGCAACCTCCTGATGATGGGGCAGGGCGGCGAACTCACCCACGCGCAGACGGTCGACAATCTCGAACTGTTTGCCCGGGAGGTTTATCCGCGGCTGAAAGAGTTCCAACAGCCGGACGCCGAGGAAGCGGCAAGAGCAGTGGCGGCGTAGGCCAGAACCTAGAGCAGCGCCTGATCGGATGGAAGCGGCGTCGTCATTGCGAGGAGCCCCAACGGGGCGACGAAGCAATCCAGCTTTCGGCGTCATCAGCCCTGGATTGCTTCGCTTCGCTCGCAATGACGATCTAATCTGATCGGAATATTCGCTATTAGTCAGCCGCAGTGCCGATTGTGCCAAAACGCAGAAGGCTGGGCGACTGCACAGTCTTACGAATCCAGCGCGTTCGCCGCGAACAGCTCCTCCATCGGCATGACCCGCTGCGTCAGGCTCTGCTGATTGGAATATCTCGCCGCCGCTTCGAGCGTCGCGCGATTGGCTTTAAGCCCGTAGCTGATGATCCGCGTCGCCAGGGGCTTCCGGTAGTCCGGCGATACGAGGCCCGTCTCGAGATGATAAGCGACATGCTCACCCCGTTCGGCGTCGGCGATGTCGTTTGCGTGATTGAACGCTTTCAGGATGTTGAGCACCACCCAGGGATTACGCTCGAACACCGCGCGCTTGACGGCCATGCCGTGATTGATCGGATAGATGCCGGTCTTCGTGTAGTAGCGGATCCCTTCGGCGGCCGGATCCTGGAATAGCGGCCTGATATCGGGATGATGCCCAAGATCGACGTCGCTGCGGTCGATGAGGCCTGGATTGGCGCCGAAATAGGCCATGCAGGCGTCGAGTTCGCCCGAGAGCATCATGGAGCCGATGCTTTTCTCCGGCGGAATTTGGTTGATGGTGACGCCGGGCGGCGCCTTGAACCCGATCGCGCCGGCATGGCTGCGCGACGGCAGCCGCTCCATGAAGAAGGTCATGTCCTTTGGCGCGATGCCGAACTCGTTTTCAAGGATGCCGCGGGTCCAGAGCGCCGCAGTCTGCACGTATTCCGGCACGCCGACGCGCTTGCCCTTGAGGTCGGCCGGGCCGGCGATCCCTCCGTCCTTACGCACTAACATCATGGCATGGTAGAAGCGGCGCGTGGTGAAAACCGGGATGCCGATGAGTCTGTCGTCGCCCCGGCTGCGGATCATCATCAGCTCCGACATCGATATTTCGGAAACATCGAACTCGGCGAAGCTGAGCTGCCGCCAGAACATTTCCGCGGGGCCGAGTACGGTTTTGGCGAAATCGATCCCATCGGCTTTGACGCGGCCGTCGATAATCGGACGGGTGCGCGGATTGCTGGTGATGGCGAGACTGAGCTGCAGATTGGCCATTCTTCCTCCCCGCCGGCGGGTGTTTGTGAGATCGCTATCCCGCGGCAGCAACCTATAATAAAGTCACGCTGAGCGCTGGGCATCAAGCGCGCGCAGGGGAGGAAATTGTATGATCGCTTCGCGTCGAGGCGGCTCTCGGGCTGCCATCGCTGCCATCGTTGTGTTTCTCGCCGCGTCGTCGGGCGCTCCTGTCTCCGCCCAAACCGCGCTGACCGTCGGCAAGGCCAACTCGACCTCGGACGCTATCATTCCCGTCAATGTCGGCGACGAACTCGGCATCTTCAAAAAGCACGGTCTCGACCTCAAGATCGTGGACTTCGGCGGCGGCAGCAAGATGGTGCAGGCGCTTGCCGCCGGAGGCATTGATATCGGCGACGGCGCCGGCACCGAGATGGCCTTCGTCGCCAAGGGGGCGCCAATGCTCGCTGTGTGCGAGAGCACCGGGCCGGCGCCCTTCCTCGGTGTCGGGGTCCCCTGGGATTCGCCGGTCAAAAAGCTTGAGGATCTGAAGGGCAAGGTAATCGGCGTCTCCAGCCCGGGCTCTTTCAGCGACTGGTCCGGTCACGAGCTCGCGCGCAAGTTCGGCTGGGGCGAGGACGGCGTGAAGACGGTCGCGATCGGCGGCGGCGCCGCGTCGACGAGCGCGGCGCTTCGCACCCATCTCGTCGATGCCACGATCGCGGGCGCCTCAGTATTCCTCGCATTTGAGGAGGCCAAGGAAGGCCGTCTCATCGCCCCGGTCTCGAGCTTCGAGGGCAACGTCGCCTCGGGTGCGCTGTTCGCCTCGAACCGGCTCATCGGCAGCAATCCGGACGCGATCCGCGCCTTCATCGCCGGCTGGCTCGAGACAGTCGATTACATGCGGGCGCATAAGGCCGAGACGGTGAAGATCACGAGCGCCATCAACCATTTCAGCGAGAACGTGATGTCGCGGGAATACGATCTCACTATCAGCATGCATACCAAGGATTGCCGGTTCGATGCGGAATCGCTGGCGACCTTGAAGCGTTCGTTTGTCGAGATGAAACTCATGGAGGGCGAGCCCGACATGTCGAAGCTCTATACGGACGCCTACCTGCCGAAATGACTGAAATCGGCGATATCCCGATCTAGCGTCTCATCAAAACCATGATGACGCCGTCGATCGCAGCCTGGAGGAAATTATCGGTCTCGGCTTGCTGATTCTTGGTGGCGACGATCCTGTGCGCAGTCGCAACGGCCGCCATAAAATCGCGGCCGTGCCAATGCCCGAGCATTGGCAAGGTCGGAAGCACTTGCGGATCGGGTTCGGGATAGACCGAGACGTAGAAGTAGGGCTCGTCGTAATACTCATCTCCTGGTGACAGTCCAACGCCGACATATCCGGTTGCATCAGCGCTTTGTGCCGGGAGCGTGGTCAAAGTGGCGAGATCGAAATGGTGCGGCCAACAGCGCACGGGCGAGGCCGCCCATTGGCGCGCAATCATTTGTCTGTGGACGGAGCCGAGCGACAGTCCGGCATTGTTGAACCACGCCGCGAGCTCCGCGAAGGCGTCGGTTAAACCAGTCAGGCGATACGGTGCGCCTTGAGAAACGGCGTGCATGGGTATCTCGTAGGGTGACGGCGCCTCGATAGCGTGCGCATCGAGCCCTCGTGCGCCGACTTGCTCGCTCAGCCACTGGCGTGCCTGCGCATCCGGGCGGTCGTCGAGAGAAAAGCATTGCACGCGCTCGCTCGTCTCGCCGTCACGCAAGCCGAGAGTGAGATCGGTGATTTTCAAGCTCAGCAGCGCGCCGTCTTTCAACGGGTGCGTGGTAAAACCGCCAAGGGTGCTGTCCCAACCGAGATTAGTATGGCTATCGTCCGGCTGCGGCGGCACATAGGCGCGCGCCGCCCGGGCGAGCCACTGTATTGCATGATGAGCTTGCAGGCGGGCTTCGCTCAACCGGCTTTGGTCGACGCCGTGAAGCGGCACCCAATCCAAATCAGGTACGATAATATCATTCACGGCGCGCTTCCGTTTCCTCTACTGTGTGCAAGGAAAATCGAAGACGATCGTACCGTGCCAAAATCGCGGGCTCAGGCATAGGCCGAAACAACTAAAACACGGAATTGTCATGGCTGAACATGAAAACTGGGTCGACGTCGGCGCCGTCGAAGATCTTGCGGCAGCTCCGCTAAAACGTGTCACCGCGATGAACCAAGAGCTCGCAATATCCGTCAAGGACGGGAAATTGGGCGCGGTTTCCAATACGTGCAACCATGTCGGCGGGCCGCTTGGCGACGGCCGATTGGACGGCGAGTTGATCGTCTGCCCTTGGCATCATTGGAAGTTTGACCGGTGCACCGGCGTCGGGGAGGCCGGTTTCGAACAGGATCGGATTCCCGCATATCCTGTGAGGGCCGAGAACGGCCGCATCCTCGTCAATATGGCCGCTGGCGGCAAGCGAACGAGGGGTTCGCATGAACCGCACCCGCTGGCGCGCAAGGTCGAGCGTGCGGCAGGACCCTTTCGTTTCGCCGGCATCGCGACGTCGGCGATGGACGCCGCGAACCCGCGTTTCTCAGGCTCCGACCATCTGCTCAATCACGCATTGCAGGAGGCGGCCAATCTCGGCGCCGAGACACGGCTGATCAGGTTGAACGATCTCAAATTCCGCGCCTGCGAGGGTTATTACTCGAAGTCCGCACAGGCCTGCACCTGGCCCTGTTCGATTACCCAAATGGATGCCAAGGACCAGATGGATCAGGTCTACGAGGCTCTGGTGCATTGGGCCGATGCGGTCATTGTCGCTTCGCCGATAAGATGGGGAACGGCGTCATCGCTCTATTTCAAGATGGCGGAGCGGTTGAACTGCGTTCAAAATGCAATAACGATCCGCAATCAGGTTCTCATCCGCAACAAAGTCGCGGGTTTTATCATCGTCGGCGGTCAGGACAACATCCAGGCGGTTGCCGGTCAGATGCTCGGCTTCTTCGCCGAACTGGGTTTCATCTTCCCGCAGTTTCCCTACATCGCCCATTCGCGTGGCTGGTCGCACGAAGACATGGAGCGCAACGTCGAGATCGTACGTAACTCCCAGGAGCTCGCCGAGGGCGCGGCCATGCTCACAAAACGCTGTCTCGATCTTGCAGCCCATCTCATAGCCCGCGACGAAGCCCCGACATCGAT
Source organism: Xanthobacteraceae bacterium (assembly GCA_049584975.1). Taxonomy (GTDB): domain Bacteria; phylum Pseudomonadota; class Alphaproteobacteria; order Rhizobiales; family Xanthobacteraceae; genus BOG-931. Next base: position 20,892 of record JBAUYV010000492.1, read on the forward strand.
CGAGCGCGGTGGGCGTAAGGCGCACGCCATGCAAACTTAGGCGTCGTACATTCTTCTGCCTCTGGGAGCGTGGGGCCGGGCGGCGAACTCACCCACGCGCAAACGGTCAATAATCTCGAACTGTTTGCTCGCGAGGTTTGTCCGTGGCTGAAAGTGTCCCAAACAGCCGGACGCCGAGGAAGCAGCGAGAGCGGTGGCGGCGTAACGAGTCGTTCAATAATGATAGCGGCACTGCGCAATTTCGAGCCGCTGTGCCTCCCCCTTGCCCGACACGCGATAGACTAATCGGTGCTCGACGGTGATGCGTCTCGACCACCAACCACTTAACCGGTGTTTGAGCGGCTCCGGTTTGCCGAGCCCTTTGAACGGACTTCGCTCAACGTCCCTTATGAGTTCATTGACCGTGGCGAATATTTTTTGATCGTGCCCTTGCCAATAGAGATAATCCTCCCAGGCCGCTTGGGTCCAGACGATCTTCATCTCCCGGAAGCAGTCTCGTCTTCAATTAATGGGTGTTCCGCCAGCTCACCGGCATCGGCGTTTTCTATCGACCGAAGCAGGCGTTCGGCGTTTGCAGGACTTCGGAGAAGATGGAGTGTTTCCATCATTCCTTCGTATTCCTCTTCCGAGATCAGGACGACAGAGCGGGCATTTTGGCGGGTGATGAGCAGCGCGTCGCGCCGGTCGCAAACCTCGTCCATATACTTCGCAAGATTGGCGCGAAGTTCAGTGTAAGACACGTGATCCATGGGACCGTCTCCTTTGTGTACATAAATATGTACACATGACGCGCTCGTCAAGTTCCACCGTCTCGCCTTGACTGGCGTGCTCGCGGTTTCGGATGACTTGCGTTTTTGACGGCCCGCCTTACACCCCCATCGACGCCGCCGCGAGCGTGTCGGACTCCATATCCTGATCCTTCACGGCGCCGATCAGTTCCGTCACCTTCTTGATGCCGCGTTCATCGCACCAGGCTTCGAGGTCGTCGATGATCGTGATCAGCGCGGTCGGATTGCGGAAGCCGGCATAGCCGATCCCGACCGCACTCGCGCCGGCGAGCATGTATTCGACCACGTCCTCGGCCTTGGTCACGCCGCCGATGCCGATGATCGGGATCTTCACCTGCTTGGCGACCTGATAGACCATCCGCAGCACGATCGGCTTCAACGCGGGCGACACTAGCCCGCCGAACTTGTTGCCGAGGGCGGGGCGGAAATTGTCGGTCCTGATCTTCAGCGACAGGAAGGTGTTGGCGATCACCAGCGCGTCGGCGCCGGCGTCCTCCGCGGCGCGTGCGATCGAGACGATGTCGCCGGCGTTGGGCGAGAGCTTCACCCATAGCGGCTTGTTGGTCTTGGCCCGGATCGCCGTGATGCAATCGCGGGTGTAGGTCTCGTGCATGGCGAAGTTGCCGCCGCTGGCGTTGCGGGTCGGGCACGAGATATTGGCCTCGATCACGGCGACGTCGGGCACGCTCAGCTCTTCCGCGAGCGCGGCGAAATCCTCGATGGTTTCCGACGAGACGCTGACCACCAGCGGCGGCTTGAACTTGGCGTATTCGGGGACGATGTGCGCGATGAAATAGTCGATGCCTTTGCCGGGCAGGCCGATCGACTGGATGATGCCGGCCTCGGTCTCAGCCATGCGCGGCGTCGGGTTGCCGAGCCGCGGCTCGCGGCAGATCGTCTTGGCCACCAGCGCGCCGAGCCGGTTGAGATCGATGACGTCGTTATATTCCCAGGAAAACGCGCCGGACGCCGGCTGCACCGGGTTCTGCAGCGTGATCGCGCCGATCTTGACGGAAAGATCTACCATCCCACCGCCTCGTGCATGTTGAACACCGGGCCGTCGCGGCAGACGCGGCGCAGTACACGTTTGCCGTCGACCTCGAAGGTGCGCATGCAGACGTAGCAGGCGCCGAAGCCGCAGACCATGATCTGCTCCATGGCGACCTGGCCCGGAATGTTGTGCTTCTTGCCGAGACGCTGCATCAGCTTGAGCAGGCGGTTCGAGCCGCAGGTGAAGAACGCGTCGGCTTTGCCTTCCGCGATCAGGCCTTCGAGAATCGTCTCGACGTTCTCGACGGCGCTGCTGCCGTCGGAATCCAGCACCGTGATGGTCTTGGCGCCGAGCCCTTCGAACAATTCGCGCGACATGACGACGCCGGGATTGCGCGCGGAAAGGATCGCGGTGACGCCGACCTTGTTCTCGGCCGCGAGCTGCGACAGCGGCGCGAGCGTCGCCAGCCCGACGCCGCGCCCGAGCACCACGATGTTCCGCCATGCGGGTTCAAGCGTGAAGCCGTGGCCGAGCGGCCCCGCGATGTTGAAGTCATCGCCCCGCTCCAGCATCGCCATGCCGCGGGTGCCGCGCCCTTCGGTCTTGTAGAGGAATTCGACTTGGCCGTTCGCCTTGTCGACGCGATAGACGCTCATGGGCCGGCGCATCCACACCTCGGCGCCGTCGGGCGACGGGCACAGCAGATGGAACATCTGCCCGGCGTAGGCCTTCAGGGCGTGAGGATGCACCTTGAGGACGACGTGCTTGTACTCGTCGTTTATCCATTCGTTGGAGACGACGGTGCTGATGAACTCGCCGACCAGGCGCTGCGGGTAGGGGTCAGCGTCGCCGATGCGCAGCGCGGAATTGGTGTAGTTGGCGTTCGGGTCAGAGGGCATCGATCCACTGATCATCTTCCGCGCGTTGGCGGTCTCCGGCGCCGCCAATCGGTGCTGGTTCTGGGCTCATTCATTTATAGGTACGCCGAGCGGCTGTGTCAATTTTGGAACAGTGCTCGGCCCATTGGATTTTGGCTGAGGTAGGTGGTCACTAGCCGTACAGCAACGTCAGATTTATCCTGTGATTCTCGTATCCTGACGCGAATTCGGGGTGGTCTGAGTGGTGGAACAGGCGCGAGCGAAACAATACGGCACGGTTCTGGCGGTAAGGCACCACGAGGCTGTCTTCAGCCTTTTGTTCCAAAAAAGTTACAATCCGCGCCTGGTCGGCACCGTAGTCCTTGATCTCCCAGTCGTCAGGCGGCAGTGCGCGGCAAACGATCAGGCCGCCGTGTCCGGGGTTAAGGTTGGCCTCCGTTGGCGTGACCCAGAAATTGACACTGACGGCGGCGTCGTCGGCATGGACATCTACGGCCGCCTGCGGCTGCAGGCCTTTGAAGGCCCAGGCTTGGCTCAGGGGATGCTGGCCAAGAATTTCAGGAAAGGCGCGGCGGAGATCGTCGGCGATTTGCAGGAGCAGCGGACAGGCAAGTCCGTCTTCCAGATAGGAGGCGACGAAGCCCTCGATATGAGAGAAGTCGTGCCAGATTGTGCTCTCCAGCAAGAAGCGCCGCAATGAGTCGAGGGCTTGTGGCGTCAGTAGATCGTCGACGAAGACCGCCCCATGCTGGTCGAACTGCACGGCGAGCGCATCTCTATCGGCCCGTTCGGTGACGGCGCTGCCCGCAACCTCGGGCGCCGCGTGCAGATGGATCGGCGTGTTGTAGTCGTCGCCCAAAACGTCGATCTGTGCCTCGGACAGCGTAGTCAGCTCGTTTGCAAGTTGCTCGGCGACGGCGCGGTAGCTGCGTGACAGCAGCTCAAAGCGCAGACGGTCCCGCGTTCGCTGCGCGAGATAGCTAAACTGCTCGGCATCGTGTTCGAGCTTGTGGCGCGTCGCCGTCGTCAACGATTTCAGCGCAATCGTAGTCCGGTCATCGCCGCGCCGCAGTTCGTAGGTGCGCGCAAGATGATCGAGCGCCTGCCCGCGCTCGCCTTGCGCCAGCCAAAGGAAGCCCAGTGCGCGATGCGCTTGGTAATGCTGTGGCTCGAGCTTGGCGGCACGGTCGAAGGCCTTGATCGCCTCCTGCGTCTCGCCAAGTCGCAGCAGCGCGACGGCCCGGTTGTAGTGGGCCGAGACGAAGTCAGGGTCGACTCTCAGCGTCTCCTCGAAATAGCTGACGGCGTCCCGATGACGGCCCTGGGCGGCGATGGCCACGCCGAGGTTGTGTGTGATCGCAGGATCGGCCGGGACCATCGCCAGAGCCGCCCGATAGGCGCTTTCGGCCTCCGCCGGCCGCCCGGCCTGAAAATGGGTCATGGCATCGGCGACGAGCGCGCGAAATTTCTCCCCAAGTTCATTCGCAGTCCGCTTCGCCAAAGGCTGCTCCCGCAACCGATCCTACCAGCCCTGCCAATCTTGCCGTACAGAAATTGGAAAAATTTTTTATTTTGGTACACGGCGCGACTAGAGTGCCGGCGCTTCATCACGCCGTGGCCGACGTTCCACCCTTAGGCGGCTGCCGTTTCGTCCGTTCCTGCCGGATGGCGTGGAGTGCGTTGTCGGGCGGCGCTTTGGGCCGGCGCGTTGGCTCCCATCCGGTTAGAGGTGTATCGGTTTTCCATGGCGACACGCATCACCATTCGCAAACCGGACGACTGGCATCTGCACGTGCGCGACGGCGAAATGCTGAAGGCCGTTCTGCCGTACACGGCGAAAAATTTCGGCCGTGCCATCCTGATGCCGAACCTCGTCCCGCCGGTGCGCACGACAGCCGATTGTATTGCCTATCGCGAGCGGGCCATGGCGGCGTTGCCGGCCGGCTCGACGTTCAAGCCGCTGATGACGTGTTACCTGACGGACGACACCGATCCCGACGATGTCGAGCGCGGTTTCCGCGACGGCGTCTTCACCGGCGTCAAACTCTACCCCGCTAACGCCACGACCAATTCGGCGGCCGGCGTCACCGACTACAACAAAGTCATGCCCGTGCTGGAGCGCATGGAAAAAATCGACATGCCGTTCCTGATGCACGGCGAGGTGACCGACCCGGACGTCGACGTATTCGACCGCGAGAAGGTTTTTATCGAACGCTACCTGTCGAAATGGATCAAACAGTTCCCGAAACTGCGCTTCATTCTTGAGCATCTGTCGTCGAAGGACGGCGTCGATTTCGTCAAGAGCGCCGCGCCGCAGGTCGGCGGCACGATCACGCCCTATCACATGATACAGACGCGCAACGACACGCTGGGTCATGGCATCGATCCCTACATGTACGTGATGCCGGTGATCAAAACCGCGAAGGATCGCGCGGCGCTGCGCAAGGCCGCGACGTCCGGCGAGGCCTGTTACTTCCTCGGCACCGACTCCGCGCCGCATCCTTATTCCAGAAAGGTGGCGGTCAAAGGCGTGCCCGGCATGTTCAACGCCCCCGTAGCGATCGAAACCTACGCCAAAGTGTTCGAGGAGGAAGGCGCGCTCGACAAGCTGGAGGCATTCGCCTCGCTCAACGGACCGAAGCACTATCGTATGCCGCCGAACGAGGAGCGGATTACGCTTGAGAAAACGCCGTGGATCGCGCCCAAGGAAGTCAAGGTCGCGGGCCCCGACGAGCGCGCCATCGTCTACCGCGGTGGCGAGACGATTGAGTGGAAGGTGGTGGCGTAAATCTAGTATTGTCATGCCCCGCGAAGGCGGGGCATCCAGTAATCGCAGGCGCCCCAGCGCTCGCTGAAACCGCACCCGCAGTGATTACTGAATCGCCCGGCCGAGCCGGGCGATGACAGGACAGGGACATCGACATGACAGCCTTCCCCGACAAAGAGGTGATGGCCGAGCTGACCGCCAAGATGTTGCTCGAGGTGGAGGCGGTCCGTTTCATGACCGACAAGCCCTTCACGTTCACTTCCGGCTGGGCGAGTCCGGTCTATACCGATTGCCGGCGGCTGATTTCATTTCCGCGCGTGCGGCAGACGCTGGTCGATTTCGGCGTGGCCACGATCTTCCGCGATGTCGGTTTCGAGAAATTCGACGCGGTTGCCGGCGGCGAGACCGCGGGCATTCCGTTTGCCGCCTGGATGGCCGACCGCATGATGCTGCCCATGCAATATGTACGGAAGAAACCGAAGGGCTTCGGGCGTAACGCGCAGATCGAGGGCAACATCGAGGACGGCGAACGCGTGCTCCTGGTCGAGGACATGACTACCGACGGCCGCAGCAAGGTAAATTTCTGCAAGGCGCTGCGCAGCGCCGGCGCCGTGGTCGAGCATGTGTTCGTGTTCTTCTTCTACGACATCTTTCCCGAAGGCAAAAAAATCCTGGGCGACCTTGGTGTCACGCTGCACTCGCTTGCCACCTGGTGGGACGTGTTGGACGTGGCAAAGAAGAGCGGCAAGTTCGACAAGGGCAAGCTCAAGGAAGTGGAAAAGTTCATGAAGGACCCGGCCGGCTGGTCGAAAGCGCACGGCGGTGTGACTGTGGCGGCGGAGTAAATGACGCGTCATGCCCGGCCTTGTGCCGGGCATCCCGATAATGATGCACTGTGCGTTATGGATCGGGATGGCCGGGATAAGCCCGGCCATGACGCCAAGGATTGAGGGATTGAAATTAGATGAGCAACGTTGCGGATGTGATCGTCGTCGGCGCCGGTAATGCGGCGTTCTGTGCGGCGCTGGCGGCGCAGGAGCAGGGCGCCAAGGTCGTGATGTGCGAAGCGGCGCCGGAGGATGAATCCGGCGGCAACAGCCGCTTCACCGCCGGCTCGATCCGCGTGGTCTATAACGGCATCGACGATATCAAGACGCTGGTGCCCGATCTCACTCAATCGGAAATCGACACCACGGATTTCGGCACTTACACGGCCGATCAGTTCTTTGACGACATGGCGCGGGTGACGCAGAACCGCGCCGATCCCGATCTGGTCGAGCTTCTGGTCACACGCAGTTTCGATTCGCTCAATTGGCTGCGCCAGAAAGGCGTCCGGCTCATTCCGATCTACGGCCGCCAGGCGTTCAAGATCGACGGCAAATTCAAATTCTGGGGCGGACTGACCGTCGAATCCGTCGGCGGCGGTCCGGGCCTCGTGCAGATGGAGACCGAAGCGGCAAGGAAGCGCGGCATCGAAGTCCGCTACGCTACCCGCGCGGTGAAGTTGATCGGCGACGGCAACCGGGTCGAGGGCGTGCGCGTCAAGCACGACAACATGTATGAAGACCTTCACTCCGGCTCGGTCGTGCTCGCCTGCGGCGGCTTCGAGGCGAACTCCGAGATGCGCACGCGTTATTTTGGTCCAGGCTGGGACATGGCGAAGGTGCGCGGCAGCCGTTACAACACCGGCGATGGCATACGCATGGCGCTCGACATCGGCGCGAGCCCGTGCGGCAACTGGTCTGGCGGCCACGCCGTGCAGTGGGAGATGAACGCGCCGGAATTCGGCGACCTCGCAGTCGGCGACCAGTTCCAGAAGCACTCCTATCCGTTCTCGATCATGATCAACGCCACGGGCAAGCGCTTCGTCGACGAGGGCGCCGATTTCCGCAACTACACCTACGCCAAATACGGCCGCGTGGTGCTGGAGCAGCCCGGCCAGTTTGCGTGGCAGATCTTCGATCAGAAGGTGAAGCACCTGCAGCGTGACGAGTACAGGATTCGCCAGATCACCAAGGTGACGGCGAACACCATCGAGGAGTTCGCGCAGAAGCTCGAGGGCGTGAACGCTGCGGAATTTCTCAAGACCGTGAAGGAATGGAACGCCTCGGTGAAGAAAGACGTGCCGTTCAATCCGAACGTCAAGGATGGCCGCTGCACGGTGGGCCTCGCCATCAACAAGAGCAACTGGGCGAACACCATCGATGCGCCGCCGTTCGAGGGTTACGCGGTGACCTGCGGCCTGACCTTCACCTTTGGCGGCTTGCGCATCAACACCGATGGCGAAGTGCTCAATACCGACTACCAGCCGATCCGCGGCCTCTATGCGGCGGGCGAACTGGTCGGCGGCTTGTTCTATTTCAACTATCCGGGCGGGTCGGGCCTGATGTCCGGCACCGTGTTCGGCAAGATCGCCGGCACATCGGCCGGGAGAGCCGGAAAGAACTAACCATGGACGTCAAGGTCAAGCGCCCGCTCAATGAACTCTCCGCCACCGAGATCGCGGGCAAAATCGCCGCCGGCGAGACGACGTGCGAAGCCGTGGTGCGCGATTGCATCGCACGCATCGCCGCGCGCGACGATGTGGTGAAAGCGTGGGTCAACTTCGACGAGAAGCTCGCGCTCGCTCAGGCGCGCGCGCTAGACGCCGCATCGGCGCGGGGATCGCTGCACGGCGTCCCGATCGGTCTGAAAGACACGATCGACACGTTCGATATGCCGACCGAGATGGGTTCGCCGATCTATCGCGGCAACCGGCCGCGCGCGGATGCGGCGTGCGTCGCGCTGCTGCGCCGCGCCGGCGCCGTGATCCTCGGCAAGAC
>JBAUYV010000493.1:0-5296 GCA_049584975.1 Xanthobacteraceae bacterium
CGGTGAAGGGCGCGCAGTGCCAGGCGTATTCGTGGGACCCATCGGCGCGAGGCTTTGGCTGGCCGGCCCAACCTGGCATTTCAAGTTTGGTGCGCCGCGGTGCCAAGGCCGGATTGACCAGTCTGAATTTGACATCCTGCATCGCAGTTTTCCCTGTGCCCAAACCGGACATAGTCCATAACAGTTAGCCCGTGCAGAAAAGTCACAATCGGTTAAAGAGTTCCATAGGCCGGACGCTGAGCAACGTGCGTAACCGGCCCCGAAACCCACATCCGTGATGGTTCTTACGTGGGGAACGACCCGTCGCTGTCGTCAGGCCTCTGACGGGCTCCCTGAGCTAAAGACGATGGTCGGCGGCTTGCGCTCTTTCGATATCGGGGCTTCGAGCGATCGTGGTGATAAATGGACATCCCACCGCGCATTAAATCATTAAATCAAGTCCGATACACTAGAGGTGAATTACATCGCATGCTGGTCTGAGCGACAGCCACTAGGCGTTCAGCGGGGCAGGCGCGGCATACTGGAACTGACGCAATGTAGCGGATGCCGTTGTCGGCGTTGACGTGGCCGGCTTCAACCAAGCGGTAAAGCTCCTGGAGCAGACGTTGGCCGAAGAGAAGGAAACCGACCGGACATTGACCGAACTTGCCGAGAGTAGCGTCAATCAACACGCGGAAGCGGCGTAGTTCGGTGTCTTTTCTCTACACCTTCGAAAAAGAGCATCCAATGTATTGGACTCTCCCATTGTGCCGATCGGTAATGTAGCTGCCCGTGTATGACTACTATCATACGCCTCTGTGGTCCTAGGCAGCCGCGTGATGTGACGCACGAGCGTCGTAACGACCTAAGATAAGACCAGAATGCCTGGGCATTTCGCCATGCGGATTGCCGAGGCATTCTTTTTTGGGAATATCACCTAACTTCGTCCGGGCAACGACCTCGAATTCTCTTCGCCATACGCGGCAAAAGAAAAAGCCCGGCACGCGCCGGGGCTTTGCGGGGAGCGAAATATCCCTCGTTATTACTGCGACATGTTCCCAGATTTATCCGGCACCCAGGTTGTCTGCTGCCTATCATATCTAAACCCTGGTGCGGATTTCAGCGCGTCCTTGGTGGTGTTCATTGTCAGATAGACTTTGCTGTCCTTCACCGTCTTCTGGACCGTGCTGAAACTCACTGCGACATCCTTTTCACCGGCGCCAAGAAAACCACCCACGCCGACGATCAGGGTGTCGACTTTACCGTCCGGGGATACCAACACGTCCATGACCTGGCCGATCTTGGTGTTGGTGGGGTCGTAAACAGACTGCTTGTACCAATCTGTGACAGTGAGACTCCCGACCGGTACATTGGTCATCAATTCTCCTGCGGCCATCAAAGCAGTACTACCCGCCAACAGCGCCGCTCCGGATAAAATAGCTAATTTCTTCATTGCGTCACCTCAAGATGTTTGTTCGATTATCTGTAAACGTCTGAACGTAGATTTGGTGCCGCGGTTCCAAAAAATGTTCCATCCCGCAGTGAAGGAACTTTTGCGCCCGCCGCAGTTTAAATCCAGGGGCGCATTGGGACCGCCTACGGTGTTCGTTCAACTCAATCCGCCGCTCCCCTCTTGAGACGAGTAAGGGAAGCGGTTGGGCCGCATTTCGTCTCGACTACGGGCCGGAATCCGCGCTCCTCTGGGTCGTGTTTATGGATGAGGACGGTGCATGCTGGACCGTGCCGAACGCCTTTTGAAGGAAAGAAAATAGCCCGGTCTTTGAGGTTGGCGGGAAAGCAAAAACACATTTCAGGAGGAAACCTATGGCAAAGAAAAGACGAAAATATTCCCGTGGCGCGTCGCGAAGCGTGAAGAGCGAAATGCACCGATATAAACGCGGCACGGCGAAAAGCGGAAAAGGCGGCCGCGGTGGCAAAGTGCAGAGTCGCAAGCAAGCCATTGCTATCGGTCTGTCGAAGGCCCGCAAGAAGGGCAAGAAAGTTCCAAAGAAATCCTCCTGAAGGGACTTCGGCGGCTCGATGGCCGCCGAGCTTCTGTTGCGCGCGCGCGTGCTAAAACCCCGCCGGGACTTGTCTTGGTGGGGTTTCTCTATGCCAAGGCGTCTCTATTGCCGGGCAACTTTGTCCCACCTCAGTACGCTTTCGCACCGCTAAGACCGGTACCCGTCCGCTAGCATGGAGTGGGGCGGCAGATTGTTTCGGGGCGATGCCACACTACCGGGTTTACACACTGGCGGCCGGCAACCAAATCGTTGCCCCGCCGGACGTGATTGAATGCGAGACTGACAAAGCGGCCATCATCGAGGCCATGATTTTGCTCGACGGCTTAGACGTTGAAGTTTGGGAGGGCGCCCGCTTCGTTACACGGCTTCGTGTTTCGGACAAATAAGGACGCCTCTGTTGGCGCCTCGGTCCCATTAAGAAGGTAGGAGGAGCTCCGGCGACTTGGAGCTTCCCCATGGCCGAGCTCCAGATGTTCGGCCGCTTTCCCCCGCTGGACCAGCAGCAGTAACACAAGACAAGCGACCCACTACGTCAAATGACACAGCCGTAATTCCACGGCGTTCATAACGGGCAGTCCGATGGCAAGAAAAGCTTGAATAACTTGAAAGGATGACTATGCGGCCGCTGGCCGGCGCGCGATCAACCGTAAGACCGACATCATGGTCGTGTAGCCCGCCTGATTATAGAGGGGCGTAGCCGGAATTTGGCCTCGTCCGGGCGAGCCGGGAACCATGGAAGCTCTGAGGGATTGTCAGAGAAAATGATTTGTTGCACGCCGGAGCCGATTGCCGTGCAGACGCTTTACAAGCTGATATTCATTCTTCTTGTGCTCAAGGCGCGAAAAAGGGCTTGAGGGTGCTGGCCGAGACAGTCTGGAAGACGCAGCAACAATTGCTCTTGCGAATGACAGCGCCCGCCCGCCTTGCTACTCGGGGCATTGGTCGGCACTAGATTCTGGGTGGTGGTGAGACGGCGAGGACGAAGCAATGATCGTGCTGATCAGAAGTGGCGCCATGCCAGCGCGCTCGCCTTCCGTGCCGCAGGGCGAACACCGCGGCATGCCGCGCGCGCTAGCTTGGGCGCTCATCAGTTTGGGAGTTATCGTGATGCTTATCACGCTGCTGGTGTAACAGCGCGCGGGGGCATCCGCTCATCATGATTTGTTGACGAATCGCAATACGGCGGTATGTCGGCTGCTCGTTAAACATCGGACGTGGGCAGCCCGCTCGAAACGACCGCTAGACCCTTAATAACATTTTCGCCGCAGTGCAACGCAGCATCGGCGTCCTGGCCTAATTGAATTGTTCCTGGAACCCCCGTTGGGGAGCGCCGTTAGCTTTGAGAATTGATAATGCGCACCGGTAGGCGCGAACGTTTCTTTGCGAACGTCGAGGAATCATGTCCGAAAACGATGTTCCACCGACAATGGTTGCACAAAATTCCGACACTAATCGGAGATCATTTTTGATGGCTACCGTCTCGACGGCGGCCGGACCGTTGCTCGCGCGCGCCTCAAATGCCGAAGCTGCCGCGCCCCCGCCAGTCGTGGATGCACGCACTCCGGTCAACGCCACGATCACGATCAATGGACAGGAGCATCAGCTCGCCTTTGACGTACGAACGTCATTGCTTGATTTACTGCGCGAGCATCTTGGCATGACTGGAGCGAAAAAGGGCTGCGATCACGGCCAGTGCGGAGCGTGCACGGTGCTGATCGACGGGCGGCGGGAACTTTCATGTCTGACGCTCGGGGTCGCCGCGCAGGGCCGCAAGGTGACCACGATCGAAGGGCTGGCGCCGAACGGCGAACTGCACCCCATGCAGCAGGCTTTCATCGACAACGATGCGTTTCAGTGCGGCTATTGCACGCCAGGCCAAATCCTCTCGGCGGTCGCCTGCGTCAACGAAAACCACGCCAACAGCGATACTGACATCCGCGAATACATGAGCGGAAATCTGTGCCGCTGTGCGGCGTATCCCAACATCGTCGCCGCGGTAAAGCAGGCCAAGCCGATGATGACGGCAAGCAAGGATTAGCCATGCGCGCTTTTATTTATGAGCGGGTGCCGAACGCGAACGCCGCGACGCAGGCTGCGATGGCGGGCGGCGCTCAAGCTTTCTATCTCGCCGGAGGAACCACGCTCTTCGATCTAATGAAGCTTGATGTCATGCGGCCGCAGACCGTCATCGACATCAACCTGCTCGACCGCACGGCCCAAGGTCGTATCGCCGTTGACCAAAGAGGCTTGCGCCTCGGCTCGCTGGTGCGCATGGCGGACGCGGCCGACCACGCTGACATTCAGCGGCAATATCCCGTGATTGCCCAATCGCTGAAGCTCGCCGCCAGCCAGCAGATCCGCAACATGGCAAGCCTTGGCGGTAACGTGCTGCAGCGTACCCGCTGCACTTACTTTCGCGATGTGTCCTACGCGGCTTGCAACAAGCGCAGTCCAGGGTCCGGTTGCGCCGCCCTTGAGGGCGTCAATCGCATGCACGCGGTTCTCGGTTTCAGCGACCAATGTATCGCGACTTATCCGGGAGACTTCGGCCAAGCCCTGATCGCGCTCGACGCGTCGGTCGATATCGCGGGCCCAGGCGGCGTCCGGACAGTTCCGTTTGCCAAGCTCCATCGCCTGCCGGCTGAGAGGCCGGACCAGGAGACAACACTGCGTCCCGGCGAGTTGATCGTCTCGTTCACGGTTCCGGCTGCGCCATGGACGCGCCGTTCGCTCTATCTGAAAGTTCGCGATCGGGAGTCCTACGAATTTGCCCTTGCATCGGCGGCAGTAGCACTCGATCTCCGCGATGGAACGGTGCACGAAGCGCGTATCGCGCTCGGCGGCGTGTCCACGGTGCCTTGGCGCGCCCAGGAAGCCGAAGCGGCGTTGCGCGGCAAACCGGTGGATGAAACGACCACCGCGGCGGCAGCAGACGCAGCTTTCGCCAGCGCCAAGGGACATGGCCACAACGACTTCAAGATCGACCTTGGCAAACGCACCCTGAGCCGGGCGCTGCAACAGGCGGCGGGACTGGAGATCTAAGATGGCGAATGCAGCGGCGCCGACTCCGAAGGAGAACATGGGAGCGCCCGCTCCCCGCTACGATGCGCGGCTGAAAGTTACCGGCGAAGCGCGCTATCCGGCAGATATGCCGGTGGCGAATCCGGCGTTTGCCGTCCTGGTAACGAGCTCCATCGCCAAGGGGCGGATCGAGCGGTTCGACCTCGACGACGCCCGTGCTGTGCCTGGCGTTCTCGACATTCTCACTTACGAAAATACGGGCGAACTGAGGC
>JBAUYV010000494.1:0-1527 GCA_049584975.1 Xanthobacteraceae bacterium
ATGACGGGTGTGGCGCTCCTCATTCGAACAATGATTCTGCTCGCAATCAGAACCATGAATCGAATTGCGGCTTTCCGCTACATCCGTCGCTCAACTGCCTAATTCGGGTGAATAAGAAGGGCTAGCATGTCGCCGCGCCGCGCGACCGTGAGCGTGCCGGCCTTGACGGTTCGAAAGCCGACGCTCTCGCGCTGCGGCTCGAGAACGTTGAAGACGATGTGCGCCGAGGCCAGCGTCGCATTACCGCAGAGATCGACTTCCACGGTCGGCGTGAACCAGCGCAGCATGTAGCCGTCGCTTCCGTTCACAAAAAGGCGGTCTCGGCCAGATTGTTCTCAGCGGCGATGGCCTGCATGGTGGCGTCGGGCAGCCATGAGGGCAACGGACAGACGGCGGCGGGATTGCCGCTGAACAGCCTGTCCGTAAATGCATCGACTTGATAGATCGGCAGTCGCATCGCGCGCCCCGTGGGCTCCGAAAGCGCGTCATCTATACCCGGCGGACCGCCCGAGCAATCGGCCGCTTACTCCTTGCACCATTCGCTGTGCGCCAGCGCCACAACGGCGTCGGGGCTGTCGAAATGCCCGAGCGGCCCCAGTTCTTTCTTGCCGGCCGGATCGTAGAGCCAATACCAGTCGTAGCTGCCGCCGAAGACGAAATAACGATGGGCCTCTATGACAATATCGTCCTTGTATTCGCCGGGGCAGAAATTGAGCACCAGGAGGTCGTTGGCCGGCATTAGATAACGCTCCTTGTGCGTCCGCGTATCGTAGAAATGGAGCGCGCCGGTAGCGGTCCAGGCCGGCGACAGGAAATAGAGACGGCGGCCGTCGGAACTGAATTGTTTGTTTCGGAAGACGCAGAGCTGGTCTTCGGCGTCGCCCTTGCGCCCGTTGATCAGGACCTTGTCTTCGGTGCCGTCGACGTTGACCTGGCGCAGCTGGTCGGGATTGGGCGTCGTTGTGCAGAATTGACCCAGGTCGTAACCGTTGATGCTGCGCGCGCGCCCCTGGCGGGTATAGACCACGTACTTGCCGTCTGGCGACAGCATCGGGTCGACATCCTGCTCGGATTTGGTGAGCTGGGTCTTGGTGCCATTGCGCTGGATGAAGATGTTTCCGGCATCGCTGTAGACGTGTGGGCCTGAGTCGGGTGCGGGAGGTGCGGGTTGCGCCACAGCTATGCAGGGCAGGAGGAAGGCAAAAGCCGTCAGGACCGAGCGAAACCACATCGGGGGCAGAACCTTTTTGCGTCTAGATTCTTCGCTGGAGCATGATCTTTTCGGAAAACCGGTATCCACTTTTCCGGATCATGCTCCAAAGCCCGGCGCCGGGACGGCGCCGGAAGGGTAAGATACCATCTTGGCAGGGGGCCGCGCACGCGGCTATTTGGACGCGCCCGCCAATGATGTGGTGGACGGTGGCCGCTCCCGGCAGCGAGTTCCGATAGGGTGATCGCTGTCAACGAATCACATCAGGGAGCTGTCCATATGCAAATTACCACGATCGGTTTGGATATCGCCAAGAA
>JBAUYV010000495.1:0-15477 GCA_049584975.1 Xanthobacteraceae bacterium
ACGACAAGGTGGCGGAAGACGTGGGTGTCTCGGGCGACGCCAAAGCCGAGGAAAAATGGCGTCCGCCCGGCAAGCCCTATCCCATGCCGCCAATGAAGACATTCCCGGCCGGCGAGGTCTGGCTCAAGGGCGCTGAGGCCAACGGCATCCATTTAATCCCGATGGCGAATGGCATGAATTCGACGCCATACAAGGATCGGGTCGCCTGCATCTACGACGGCTGGTGTCACGTGGGCTGTCCGATCGGGGCGCTCGCCAATCCGATCGTGACCTATCTGGGCGACGCGGTGAAAGCCCATGCGCAGGTGCGCGCGCTCAGTAACGTCACCCGCGTTTTGACCAACCCGGAAGGCACTCGCGCCATCGGCGTCGAGTATTACGACGCCCGCAAGGAGAGACAGGTGCAGGAGGCAAGCGTCGTCGTACTTGCCGCATGGTCGGCGCAGAATCCGCGCATCCTGCTCAACTCGGTGACTGACAAGCATCCGAAGGGACTGGCCAACAAGAACGATCTCGTCGGCAAGTTCATGATGACGCACCACATCGCCGGCACTTGGGCGCTGTTCGACGAGGATATCACGCCGCACATGGGTACGGTTGGGGCGCAATACATGTCCTACGACCGCTATGCGAAGACCAGTTATCCGAACGCGTTCGGCAGTTCCTTCATCGCGGTCGGGACTTCGCACAAGACCAACGACTATGCGCAGGCGCGCGGCGATTTGTTTGGGCCCGAACTCGCCGCCCACATGAAGCGTGCGGCGCGCGGGCTTACGCATCTGACCATCTTCGGCGAAGATTTGCCCAGTGCCGAAAATCGCATCGAGCTGATCAGCGACAAGGACGAGTACGGGCTGCCCATGGCGCGGCTGATCCACAGCTTCGACGACGATGCGGTGGCGCTATGGAATGCGAATTTCGAGCAGGGCCTCAAGATCGCCAAAGCCACCGACGCCAAGGAGTCCTGGCCCGGCAAGGGGCCGGTGATGCCGACCGCCCATCTGCATGGCGGCGCCATCATGGGCAAGGACTCCTCGGACTCGGTGACCAACAGCTTTGGCCAGACCCACGAAATTCCCAATCTGTGGATGGCCGGGCCGTGCATCTTCCCGACCGAGGGCGCGTCAAACCCGACCTACACGATCTTCGCCGTAGCGCTGCGCGGGGCGGAGAATCTGGCGAAGCATTGGGGAACGGTCGCGGGGTGATTGCGCAGAACGTCTTAATAAACGAACTCACGCTGTTGGGTCGCGCCCGGTTCCGGAAGGTACCCGCGCGGCGCCGGTGATCGCCGGCAATGGTGACGAAGTGCCGGCAAAGCCCACGAGAGTTTGGCGGCTGTGAGCATTTCTTACTGGGAGTAGAAACTGAATCTCCCCATAGGGCGATTGTCGTTCGGGGCCGCGAGGACAATTTTGTTCGTCGTTAGCCGTGCGCGCTTTGACGGTAATCCGTCGCGCAGATTTAGCTCAGACCTAGTTGTTAGGACACCGCCATGAAGGTTTTCGAAGTTTCTCGGCGTGCACTCATCGCAGGGGGGATCGGACTTACGGCCAATGTTGCGGACTTGGGAGCAATGTTGGCTCAAGCAGCCGAAGGGACATCGGCTTTGCCGGATGTCGGCGGACTGGGCCCATGGGAATATTGGGCGTCTAATGAAGGTGCCGGCGTGGTGCGGATCCTAGCTGCGGCGATTCTTTCCGCCAGCCCTTACGATACGCAACCGTGGTTGTTCCGGTTTGGTCAGGATCGGATTGAGGTACTTGCCGATAGCGATCGAAATCTCGGCAGTCTCGATGGGCTTCGTCGGGAATTCTACATGGGATTAGGTTGCGCGGTTGAGAACGCCTGCGTGGCCGCGCCTCTTCAGGGCATGAGTCCAAGCGTCCGTCTTCTGCCTGAGCCTAAAAACGCTAACGTGGCGGCCATTATTGAGTTCCAACCCACTCAGGCAAATCGACACCCACACTATGATGCGATTGCGCTTCGCCACACGCATCGTGGAGCCTATCGACTCGACCGCAGAGTCGAAGAGGCTACACTTAATGCGCTGGCCAGCCAGGCGTCCTCCCCAGACACAAAGCTGTTATTTTCCTACGCAGATTCGCCCGAGGGGCAGCGATTCACCACGTTGATGATGGACGCAACCCAACGCATCCTCGATGTGGAGGGTTTGCGCGAGGGGCGTCACGCCGGAATTCGGTCAACAATGACCGACCCTTCTGGCGGTAGTGACTAGGCTTTGCAGAAGGCTGATGCCGGCTGGCTTGAGGCGACGCGTGCAGTCGCTTGCGCAACCGCGTCCGCCTTTGGAATCATAATGGTTCACGGTTCTAGGCAGGAGCATCGCCTTCACATGGAGGCTGGTCGGTTGTGGCAACGTATTCATCTTGAGGGCACGAGCCGGAGCCTCGCGATGCAGCCGATGAACCATTTTATCGAAATCATCGACTATGAGACTTTGAATCAGGGTACATCGCTAACAACCGATCGCTTGCAACTTTCAGAAGGCTGGACTGGATGGCAGCCGATATTCGGTTTTCGTCTCGGGTATGCTGACGCCCCTGCTCCTCGAAGCAGCCGTAGGCCGTTGTCGTTAGTAGTAGTCTCCTAAGAAACAGCTGAAGTTGGCCGAGCGCATCTATGCGATTCTGTCGGACGCGTGCATGATCCTTCGCACGATCTTGTCCGTCGAGGAGAGCGTATCATCTTATCGCGCCCACGGCGCTGTCGAGCTAAATGCATCGACGAGAAAATCGATCATAGCCCTCACTTTAGCCGGTGGGCGTCGGTCTGGCGAATAGAGGAGATGAATTCCTTCGAGCTCGGTCGGGAGCTCGAACGTAACGGCCTCAAGATCGCCCCGCTTAATTGCGCCCGCGACGATGAATTCCGGTTCGTAGAGTACTCCGAGCCCCGCCATGGCCACAGATATGAGTGCGTCACCATTGTTGGCTCGTATGCTGCCCTTTATGGCGACTCGCATTTCGCGGTCGGAACCAAAAAACCATTCATCGGGCCGCGAGATGTTTGACATCGTGAAACTAAGGCAATTGTGATTTTGCAAATCGGCGACGGTCTTGGGCTTTCCATTGCGAGACCAGTAGCTCGGCGCCGCGCATACAATCATGGAGCTTTCGGCAAGCTTTCTCGATACCAGCCGGCTGTCCCTAAGCCGACCCACCCGAATTGTCAGGTCCCAGCCCTCGTCCACTAGGTCGACGACCCGATCATTCAAACCCAGGTCAATCGTGACCTTCGGGTGCATTTGGCTGAAAGCCGGAATGAGAGGAGCGATGTAGCGGACGCCGAAGGTCAGTGGCGCGTTGAGCCGCAGAAGGCCGGTCGCCTCGGCGCGCAGTGAGGCGATCGCTGCCTCGACTTCGTCCAACTCCGGCAGAAGTCGCGCGCAAAGTTCAAGATACTGTTGTCCAGGCTCGGTCAAGGTCAGCTTTCGCGTGCTGCGATGAAAGAGACGCGCTCCGAGACGTTCCTCCAACGCATTAAGATGCTTGGTCGCCATTCCTGGAGATAAACCGAGGTGGCGCGCCGCTTCCGATAGGCTTCCGCCAGTGGCAGCGCGCGAGAAAACCTGCATTCCCGTAATGCGGTCAAGCATGACGAGTTCCTACCAGGGACGAGAAGTGATCGTTCTGTTACTCAGATTATCACCAGATTGCGAAACGGAATGATGCGCATCGGTCCAGCTTCGTAAGCAGATGGTTCACTCCGCCGCGGACTTTGTATGCCCGAGCCGCTTGTTGAGCGTGTCGAGCAGGGACTCCGCGGCGTCAGCGATCACAGTGCCGGGCGGGAAGATGGCTTCGGCGCCGGCGGCTTTGAGCGCATCGTAATCCTGCGGCGGCACGACGCCGCCGACCACCACCAGAATGTCCGGCCGGCCGAGGCGTTCGAGTTCGGCCTTCAGCTCCGGCACCAAGGTCAGATGCGCGGCTGCGAGCGAAGAGACGCCGAGGATGTGGACGTCGTTCTCGACCGCCTGGCGCGCGGCCTCGGCCGGCGTTGCGAACAGCGGGCCGATGTCGACGTCGAAGCCCAGATCGGCGAACGCCGAGGCGATCACCTTCTGCCCGCGATCGTGGCCGTCCTGGCCGATCTTGGCGACCAGGATGCGCGGGCGCCGGCCTTCGTTGTCCTCGAATTCGGCGACGCGCTTGAGCACCCGCTCGACGGTATCCGCCATGCCGACCTCCCGCCGGTAGACGCCGGAAATCGCCTTGATCTCGGCCCGATGGCGGCCAAAGACCCGCTCCAGCGCCAATGATATTTCGCCGACCGTCGCCTTGGCGCGCGCCGCGTCGATGGCAAGCGCAAGAAGATTGCCGTTGCCGCCCTTGGCGTTGCGCGTCAGCGCTTCGAGCGCATCGGCAACCGCTTTCGGATCGCGCTCGCGCTTGAGCCGGCCGAGCTTGTCGAACTGCAATTGCCGAACCGCGCTGTTGTCGACTTTCAGGACATCGATCGCGGCCTCGTCGGTCGGCCGGTATTTGTTGACGCCGATCACCGCCTGCGCGCCGGAATCGATGCGCGCCTGTGTGCGCGCGGCCGCTTCCTCGATGCGCAGCTTGGGCAGGCCCGCCTCGATGGCGCGTGTCATGCCACCAAGGTTCTCCACCTCCTCGATGTGGCCCCAGGTGCGCGTGGCGAGATCGTGGGTGAGCCGCTCGACGTAGAACGATCCGCCCCATGGATCGATGGTGCGCGTGGTGCCGCTCTCGCGCTGCAGGACAATCTGCGTGTTGCGCGCGATGCGGGCGGAAAAATCGGTCGGCAAGGCCAGCGCCTCGTCGAGCGCGTTGGTGTGCAGCGATTGCGTGCCGCCCTGGGTCGCTGCCATGGCTTCGATGGCTGTGCGCGCCACGTTGTTGAATACGTCCTGCGCGGCGAGCGACCAGCCCGAGGTTTGGCAATGGGTGCGCAGCGCCAGCGCCCGCGGATCGCGCGGGTTGAATGGCTTCATCAGTTTAGCCCAAAGCACGCGCGCGGCGCGCAGCTTCGCGATCTCCATGAAGTAGTTCATGCCAATGCCGAAGAAGAACGACAGCCGCGGCGCGAAGCGGTCGACATCGAGGGAAGCCGCAAGCCCGGCGCGCACGTACTCGACGCCGTCGGCGAGCGTGTAGGCGAGTTCGAGATCGGCGGTCGCTCCCGCCTCCTGCATGTGGTAGCCGGAGATCGAGATGGAATTGAACTTCGGCATATGCGCCGAGGTGTAGGAGAAGATATCGGAGATGATGCGCAGCGACGGTTTGGGCGGGTAGATGTAGGTGTTGCGGACCATGAACTCTTTGAGAATGTCGTTCTGAATAGTGCCCGACAGTTTCTCCGGCGGTACGCCTTGTTCCTCGGCTGCCACGATGTAGAGCGCAAGCACCGGCAGCACGGCGCCGTTCATGGTCATCGACACCGACATCTGGTCGAGCGGAATGCCCGCGAACAGCGTGCGCATGTCGTAGATCGAGTCGATCGCCACGCCCGCCATGCCGACATCGCCGGAAACGCGCGGATGGTCGCTGTCGTAGCCGCGATGGGTCGCGAGATCGAACGCGATGGACAGACCTTTTTGCCCGGCCGCGAGATTGCGCCGATAGAACGCGTTGGAGTCCTCGGCGGTGGAGAAGCCGGCGTATTGCCGGATCGTCCACGGCTGGGTGACGTACATGGTGGGATAGGGGCCGCGCAGGTAGGGCGCGATGCCCGGATAGGTGTCGAGCGCATCGAGGCCGGAAACGTCCGCCGGTTCGTAGAGCGGCTTTACCGCGATGCCTTCGGGGGTGAGCCAGGGTGCGCCGCCGGCGCTACCGGTACCAGCATTGGCCTCGGCAAAATCCACGTGAGAAAAGTCCGGGATGCGGCTCATCACACTTCCAACCTTTCGGCGCGGCGCTTTTCCCGGTAATCCTCGCGGCGCTCTGACGATTTAAGCTCGCTCTTTATATATCACACCCGTCGGCGAGCGTCGCCAGCCCCGCGTGTATCAGTCGGCGTGGAGTCCCAGGCGCTCGATCACCGGTTTGACCTGCAAATAGTTACTTTCCAGGAAAGCGGCCAATTGCTCGGGCGTGGTGGATTGCGCCTCGAAGCCGCGGATGTGCAGCGCCTTTTCGTACGCGGGATCGGCCGCGATCTTGGCCATGTCGTCGTGCACTTTTTTGATGACCGCCGGCGGCGTGCCGCTCGGCGCCTCAACCGCGAACCACAGGCTGTAGTCCATTTTCGGCATACCGAGCTCGGCGAAGGTCGGCACGTCCGGGAGGCTGTCGGTGCGCTTGGGAGCGGTGACCGCAAGCCCGCGCACGGTGCCGGCCTGGACGAACGGTACCGCCGTCGAGATTCCGACCATGAACATGGCGACGTCGCCCGAGATCAACGCCGCGATCGACTGCTGTGAGGAGCCCGGATAGGGCACGTGAGTCATCTTGAGACCGGCCATGGACAAGAAGATTTCGGCCGCCAGATGGGGCGCACTGCCGACGCCGATGGAAGCGAAATTGTATTTGCCGGGGTTATCCCTCATGAAGGCGGTGAAATCTTTCAGGTTGGTCGCTGGCAGCTTGGGGCTCGCGAGCAGGATTTGATAGCCCACCGCCATCATCGAGATTGGCGCGAAATCGCCCTTCCAATCATACGGCAAGTGCCGGTGCAGCGTTGCGGCGATGGTCAGCGGACCATCGGTGGCGAGGTAGAGCGTGTAGCCATCGGGAGCCGATTTTGCCGCCGCTTCGGTGCCGATCAGTCCGCCGGCGCCGGGTTTGTTTTCGATGACGACTTGCTGGCCCCACAGTTTCGACAATTGCTCGCCGAGAAGCCGGGCCAGGAGATCGCCGCTGCCGCCCCCGGCATAGGGCACGATCAGATGAACGGGCCGTGACGGATAATCTTCTGCAGACGCAGTCACGCTGCCGAGCGGCGCCGCCGCAAGCACCAGCCCGAGCCGATTGAAATCGCGTCGAGTGAGCGCCACGCTTGCCCTCCATGCCGAGTGTCTAGGCGTGCGCCGCGATGCGGCCCGCGCCGTTGCGCAGGGTTTCCATCAGGCGGCCGTTGCCCTGGAGCGGATCGTTGATGCCGAGAACGCGGAACGCCTCCCAGTGGTCGGCATGCGCGCCGCTGACGACCGGAACGCCGCATTCGGCTTCGATGATCGGAGCCGCATCGGCTGCCGCCCACTGATTGCAGGGGATGTAGATGCCGTCCGCCTTCGGGGCCGTACGCAATACGCGTTTGGCGACCGCCGCAATGTGCGCCGGCGTCACGTCCTGCAAGCGCTTGAACACGACGTCTTCGGTGTGCTCAGCGGTGATGTTGAAGCCGCTCGCCTTGAGGAAGACCAGCGCCGACTGATGCAAGTCCTGCGGATAGGGCGAGACCACGACGACATCTTTAATACCGAGGTGAGCAAGCGCCCGGATGGCCGACCGGATGCTGGTTGATGCCGGCAAGCCGCTCGCATCCGTGATGATTTTGACGATTTCCTCTTCGAAGCCCTTGCCGCGGGTGGTCACCACCGGCATTCCGCAATGCATAATGTAATCGACGTCGCGCGAAGCGAGATACTTCGACAGCGCGACCAGCGGATCGATCACCGCTTGCTTGAAGTTCTCTTTATTCCAGTGCTCAACATTGGAGGTGATGGCGCAGATCGATACGCCATCGGGGGCCATCTTGTAGAAGTCGTGGCAGGCCGTCTCCATCACGGTCGGACTGAGCACGCCGATACGTTTTCGCCAGCCGAGGGGTTGGTCCGGTCTGCTCATGGGCCGCCTGCTCTGGTGGTTGCGCGGCCCGCAGTCTGATGGGTTTGCCGCTATCTGGCAATGAGACCATGGGTTGCTGTGAGCACGGCCAGCGCGTCGCAACCGGCATAGATGAAGGTTTGCACGCCGGCGTCCCGGTACTGCGCTTCGCGTTCGCCGGGACGCCCGGCGAGATAGATGTGCCGCGCACCGGCTGCCTTGAGCGCCGCGGCTGCCGTTGCGGCCTCGCTTTCATAGGTCTTGTCGGCGCCGCACAAACACGCGAGCGCGGCGCCCGATGCGCTAAAGGCGCGATCGAGTGCGCTGGCGTCGTCTTCGCCGCCGACAGCTTCTACTCCGCCGGCTTCGAAGAAATTCTTGGCGAAGGTCGCGCGCGCGGTGAAATCGGCAGCCTTTCCGAACGTGGCCAGGAAGATTTTTGGCCGTGCGCCGGATCGAGCCAAGAATTCGTCGGACGCGTCGCGCAGCCGCTCGAAGGGCTCCGCGAGCCGCATGCTTTTCAGCGGAGCTGAAGTGGCGGGGGCCTCGCCATCTTTCGCGGGCGCAGCGGGTGCAACGTGGAGGACCGCAGGCGCGTCTTCATGAATATTGGGGAACTCGTTGGTGCCGGTGAGAATGTCGGTGCGCCGCGCTATGGCCTTTTGCCGTTCGGCGCATACGGCCGCGACCTTTTGCTGAATCGTTCCGGCTTCGAGTGCGGCCCAGACGCCGCCCGCCTTTTCGATCTCCTGAAACAGCGACCAGGCGGCGGCGCAGAGTTGCTGGGTGATGGCTTCGAGCGCGCCCGAGCCGGCGGCGGGATCGGCGACGCGGGCGAGGTTCGACTCTTCGAGCAGGACAAGCTGGGTGTTGCGCGCGACGCGCCGGGCAAACGCATCGGGGAGACCCAGCGCCGCCGTGTGCGGCAGAACCGAAATGCTGTCGGCGCCGCCGAGTCCGGCTGCGGCGACCGCGACCGAAGTGCGCAGCACATTCGAATACGGGTCGCGCTGCGTCATCATGCGCCACGCGGTTTCGGCAGCGACGATTGCGGGCTTCGGCGCCAGACCGCACGCCGCCTCGACGCGAGCCCATAATTTCCGCACCGCGCGAAATTTGGCCATGGTGAGAAATTGGTCGGCATCCGCGGACAGCCGGAAATAGATCGCGTCGCGCGCGGCTTCGAGGCTCATGCCGCTTGCTTCCAGCGCGCGCAGATAGGACACCGCGCACGCCAGCGCGAAGGCAAGCTCCTGCGCCTCGGAGCCGCCGGCGTTATGAATGATGCGTCCGTCGGCAACGGCAAGCGGTCCGCGGAAGCCATCGGCGGCAAACTCGCCGACCAATCCAGCAAACACTTGCGACAGCTTGGCCCAGGGCAGGGGAGTGCGGCCCGTTACGGCGAAGCCGCCTACCGGATTGATACCGGGGCGCAGGTCAACGGAGGATGGGGCGAAGCCTCGACTCTTGATCAGCGCGGCGACCACGCGCGCGGCGTCGCGCGCCGATTGACTGAGATTGAGATCGATCGCGACGCCGGCGTCGAGCTCCACGCCCTCAAGCACGCGCGCGAGCGTCGCTGCCGAGCCGTCGACGCCGAAGCCGTTTGCGGTCACAGAGCCAGCGAACACCAGCGCCAAGCCGGTTGCTCCGTTCTGCAAATCATCCAGCGCTTGCGCGTTCGCGGCGGCCGGGTCGGCCTGATCGACGCGCTGCATCAGGGTCCAGGCCGTGCTCGGGGCGCGGCCTGTGACCGGCCGCGCGCCGGCAGCCCGCGCATAAAGCGGCTCAATGGTCAGTCCGTCGCGGGTCCGGCTTGCCAACCGATCAAATGGTGCGCCCTTGAGCACCGCATCGACGAGCTTGCGCCATTGCTCGCGCGTCGCCGCGGGAAAATCGGCGGAAAGCGAGAGGTTGTCTTCTTGCTCCGACATCGCTTCAAAATGCCATGGGCCGCCGGTGGGGCCAACATGGCACGCCGTGCAAATGGTGTGCCGTGCCGATGGCTCTACCTCGGGGCTAACTTTTCGATGCCATTGGCGTCGACGCGTGCGAGCGCATCGCGTATCCGGATGCCGGCAATGATGCGATCGGGCGCGATTTCGGCGAGCGGCGCCAGAACGAAGGCGCGCTCGAACATGTACGGATGGGGCAGCGTCAGATCGGGGTCGTGCAGTTCGACGTCGTCGTAAGCGAGGATGTCGAGGTCGATGGGGCGCGGTCCCCAATGGCGTTCGCGGGCAGGGTCGCGGCCGAGCGCACGTTCGGTCGCCTTGGTATGGATCAGCAGCTCGTGCGGGGACGAAGAGGTCGTGACCGCAATGGCCGCGTTGATGAAGGGGGGTTGGTCGGTGACGCCCCAGGGCGGCGTGCGATAATTGGAGGAACGCGCGAGAAGGCGTACCGCGGCGCCGTGGCACAGCATTGCAATCGCCCGCTCGAAGGTGGCTTGCACGTCGCCCACATTGCCGCCAAGCGCGATGAACGCCTCAGCCATGGGAGCCGTGGCCTTGTGGCTTAGCGAGTGGCGCGATCATCGCGGGCCCGCTCGATGGTCACGCCCACGTCGTCGAAGGTCGCCGCAATAGGAGCATGCGGCTTGTGCACGCTGACGCGAACGGCGCGAACCTGCGGGAAGCGGTCAAGCACGGCGCTGGCTACGGCGCCGGCGGCGGCTTCCACCAGCCGATAGCGGCGGCCGCAAAACGCCTCGCTCGCCGTCTTGACCACCAGGTCGTACGAGACGGTGTCCTTGAGCTTGTCGCTACGCGAGGCTTCGCTGAGGTCGATGGTGAGCAGCAGATCGAGCCTGAAGGTCTGCCCAACCTTGCCCTCGTGCTGCATCACGCCGTGATAGGCGTGGAGCACCAGTCCATGGACGAAGATCGCATCGCTCATCGCGCGTGCCTGATGGCGGCAGCCACCGCCAGCGCCTGCACGGTGGGGGCGACGTCGTGCACGCGGATCATCGCTGCGCCGTTTTCGACCGCCAGCAGGTGGGCGGCCAGCGAACCGCCGAGGCGCTCCATCGGTTCCGATGGCACGATGGAGTTGATGAAGCGCTTGCGCGAGGCGCCAACCAGCAGCGGCAGGCCGAAGTCGCGAAAAGTGTGGAGCCGAGCGATGCAGATCAAACTCTGCTCCGCCGTCTTGCCGAAGCCGATGCCGGGATCGAGCACGATGCGGTCGTGACGGATGCCCGCCCGCCAGGCGATTTCCAGGGAGCGCGAGAAGAATTCGGTCACGTCGGCGACAATATCGATCGCGGGATCGGCGCGCTCGCGATTGTGCATGATGATGACCGGCGCGTTGTGCTCGGCGACGACGCGCGCCATGTCGGGGTCGCGCTGGAGACCCCACACATCATTGACGATGGCGGCGCCGGCCTCGAGCGCCCACGCCGCGACGGCTGCTTTGAGCGTGTCGATGGAAACCGGAATGCCGAGCGCGACCACGGCCGGCAGCACTGGATCGAGCCGCTGCCGCTCCTCATCGAGCGCCACGTGCACCGCGCCGCCATAGGGCCGCGTGGACTCCGCGCCGATATCGAGAATGTCGGCGCCTTCCGCGGCCAGGCGCTTGGCGTGCGTGATCGCGACTGGCGGGTCGAGGTAACGCCCGCCGTCGGAGAAGGAATCGGGCGTAACGTTGAGCACGCCCATGACCACCGGTTGCTTCTTTGCCAGAAGCCGCGCCAGCACCCCGTCGCCGGCGTCCGGCGAAGGCGAAACTGCGTGGTGGATCAGCTTGGTAGCGGTCCCTTCGGCCATTTTGGACCGTCCTCGGCGGCGCTCTTTGTCCTGGCTTTGCGCGGTCGCCAAGGGGGAGTCAAGCCGAAGGCGCCGTAGCGCGGCGCGGCAGGTCTACAGAATTTTCCGGCGATCAGTAGCGAATAATGGGCTGCAGCTTCTTGGCGTTCTCGATCCAGCGCTCGACCGTCTTTTCCTTCGGCAGCAAGCGCACCAGCTTGTCCTTGTTCGCTTCGCGCATTCTTTCGGAAAGATTCTGCGCGTTCCGAAATCGCAGATCGCTGACCGTCTTGACCCCGGCTCGGCGCAACAGCTCCGCATATTCGGCGCCGACGCCCCTGACCCGCATGCGATCGGCCGCAGTGACCCAGTCGAGAACGTCTTTCGTGTCGGTTCCGATCCTCTCTGCAATCCGCAGACGCTGCTTCGGCGTCTTGGCCACGCTTAACAGACGAACGGTCGTGCGAACACCGACCGACTTCAGCACCTCGGCGATGTCCGCGCTCATACCGTGAATGTCAGTGATGGGGTAAGCCACCATACCGTCCTTCAGCGCAGTATCGCTGCCGCCTCATTCCCTCAGACGAAGCGTGCTCGAAGCTGGAGCTCCAGAGAACTCACTCAACGAACACGAACTCTGTCTGCTGGTTTTGCCGCTCGACTAGGAAGTCGGAAGGATAGCAACACCTCCCCCTCGGCGTTCCGGTTCGTCCCGGCGCCGACGAAGAGTCGTCCGACAGCCTCGCCCATTATCCCCTCGCCCGCTCATTATCGGCGGGTTTTCGCCACAATATATATTGGAATGCCTTGTGCCAGGGTGGAGTCAAGCCAATCGCGCGGCGGAGGCGCTGGCTGGCATCGAAACGCGGCAGGCGTTGCAAACTTGCAACGCTTGTGTGGGTCTGGAACCATGGAAATGATCATTGCCGATCGCTATAAAACCGTGACGGTGGCATCATGACAGCATCCGAGGCTCTTTCGGCCGTACTCGACCGCGTCGATCGCGATCTCGACTCCAGCCTCGATCGGCTATTCGCCCTTCTGCGCATCCAGTCGGTCTCGACCGATCCGGCCTACGCGGCGCAGTGCCGGACGGCCGCCGAGCACGTGGCGGCTGACTTGCGCGGCCTTGGCTTCCAGACCAGCGTGCGCCCAACCGACGGTCACCCGGTCGTAGTTGGCAAGAGCGGAAACGGCGAGGCAGGCAGCAAGGCGAACGGCAAGCCGCGGGTGCTTTTCTACGGGCACTACGATGTGCAGCCGGTCGACCCGCTCGATCTGTGGCAGACGCCGCCGTTCGAGCCGCGCATCGAAACTCTCGACGGCGGACGCAAGATCATCATCGCGCGCGGTGCCTGTGACGATAAGGGCCAGGCGATGACGTTCGTCGAGGCTTGCCGCGCCTTCAAGGCGGTGACCGGCGAGCTGCCGCTCGACATTACGATGCTGATCGAGGGCGAGGAGGAGTGCGGCTCCAAGCACCTGTTCGGCTTCGTGCGCGACAACGCCGCTGAGCTGCGCCGCGATCTGGCGCTGGTCTGCGACACCGGCATGTGGGACGCGCAGACGCCTTCCATCACGACCTCGCTCCGTGGGCTGGTCTATGAGGAGGTCAGGCTCACGTGCGCGGACCGCGACCTGCATTCCGGGCTGTTTGGCGGAGCGGCGCGCAATCCGATCCACGTGCTGGTTGATGTGCTCTCGGCGATGCACAAACCGGATGGTTCGGTCGCGATCCCGGGGTTTTATGACGGCGTCCACGAACTGCCGCCCGACATCAAGGCCGACCTTGCGGGCCTTCAGCTCACGCCGGAAAAGTTCCTAGGCCCGATCGGGCTGAAATTCCCGGCCGGCGAGCAGGGCCGCTTGCTGATCGAGCAGATTTCCACGCGGCCGACCGCCGAGGTGAACGGCATCATCGGCGGCTATACCGGGGAGGGAGCAAAGACCGTCATTCCCGGCAAGGCCATGGCGAAGGTTTCGTTCCGCCTGGTCGGCGCCCAGGACCCCGAGAAGATCCGCGAGAACTTCCGCCAATTTGTCCGCTCCCGGTTGCCCGGGGATTGCCAGGTCGAGTTCGGCAACTTCACCAGCGCGCCGGCCTTCGATGTGGCGTTCGACAATCCGGCGCTCGCCAAAGCCCGTACGGCGCTTGCCGAGGAGTGGGGCAAAAAGGCCTTGACCATAGGCGCCGGCGGCTCGATCCCGATCGTCGGCGATTTCAAGACCGTGCTCGGCATGGATACGCTCATGGTCGGCTTCGCACTCGATGACGACCGCGTGCATTCGCCCAACGAAAAATTCGATCTGAAGTGCTTCCACAAAGGTATCCGCAGTTGGGCTCGGATACTGGCGGCTTTGGCCAGGTAGCAGGTACTCGTTTCCCGGGCTCAGCGCACCGCTTCGCACTGCACCGCATCCGGGAAACGCTTCTCAGTAAACCCGATCCCCCAGCACCGTGTAGCGCCGCAATAAGCGGCGCTCCTTGTCGGAAAAATCCGTGCGCGCATGCAGCGTGCAGCGGTTGTCCCAGAGGACCAGATCGCCAACGCGCCAGCGGTGGGCGTAGATGAACTGGTCCTGCTCGACGTGATCGAACAGCTTATTGAGCAGCGCGCCGCCTTCCTCATCGTCCATGCCATCGACGGTGAATGTCATCAGGCGATTGACATAGAGCGCCTTGCGTTTGGTGTCCGGATGGGTGCGCACGATCGGCTGTATGAAGTGGGGGTGCGCGGTAAAATCGACTGTCGATCCGTTCACCGCGCGTGTCGTCGAGTCATACAGATACGCGTTGAGCGCCTTGCGGCCATCCACATGCGCCTTGAGTTCGGACGGCAGCGTTTCGTACGCCTTGTACATATTGAGGAACAGAGTGTCCCCGCCCTCCGACGGCACCTCAAGCGCATAGAGGAACGTGCCGGTGGCCGGCTTCTCCAGATAGCACTGATCGGAGTGAAAGTGCATTTCGCCGTCAGGCAGCGAGCCGATCAGCTTGCCGTTCTCGCGGATGTTCGAGACCAGCATGGTCAATTGCGGATATTTGGTGTGCCCGGCTTCGTTGATCGCCTCGGGCGGCCGCGTGCGTTTCTGCAATTCGCCGAAGCGTTGCGCGAAACGGATCTGGTCGTCCTCGGACAGCGACTGGTTGCGGAACAGAATGATGAGATGCTTGTGCCAGGTGTCGAGGATTTCGGCGAAGGTCTCGGCGGACAAATCCTCGCGCAGATCGATGCCGGCGATCTCCGCGCCCAGTGCGGGTGACAACGGCTTCACGACGAGCGGCATGACGTAACCTCCATCTCGCTTTCTTCGCGTTTCATTCTGTCTCGGCCGCGATCAGGCGCGGGCTGATGAAGCGCTCCAGCCGGCCCGAGTGCGGATGCAAGCGCGACCAGTCGTCGAACGCCAAGTCGATGACGACCAGCCCCGACGTCGGCAGACCCTCCGCGATCCGTTCGCGTGCTTCCACATCCCCCGATGCGATCAGCTGGACGGCGAGGTCGTGCAGCCCCGGGTTATGGCCAACCAGCAGCAGCGACCTTGCCCCCTCGGTTTCGGCGAGCAAATCCAACAGCCTTTGCGGATCGGCGTTGAAGATGCGTTCCTCGATCACGGTCTTCGGCGTCCTGGGAAAGGAGTCGGCCAAGAGCGCCCAGGTCTCCTGGGCGCGGACCGCCGGCGATACCAGGGCAAGGTCCGGTACCAAGCCGTGACGCGCCATATAGGCGCCTATGATCGGGGCGTCGCTGCGGCCGCGCTTGGTGAGCTTGCGGTCGCGGTCGCGCTCACCGGGCTGGGCGCGTTCGGTCTTGGAATGGCGCAGCAGCATAAGACGGCGCATAGCGGCAAATGTCGCTTTCCTAAGCCCACAAGTCTAGCATACAGGGGGTGTAGTGTAGGACGGGCGATGAGTGATTCCGAGACCGCGGCCTACGGGCAAAGTTGGTACGCCGCCACCAAGGTGGCGG
>JBAUYV010000496.1:0-59973 GCA_049584975.1 Xanthobacteraceae bacterium
CAAGGGCCTCAACGAGAATCTCGCGCGCGAAATTCTTGAACTGCACACCCTCGGGGTCCGCAGCGGTTACACTCAGACTGATGTCACCAGCTTCGCTAACGTGATCACCGGCTGGACGTTCATCGGCACCGGAGTGCCCGAATACGGCGGCCAATTCACCTTCGTCAAGCGGCTGCATCAGCCCGGCGAGCAGGTCGTGCTCGGCAAGCACTATCCCGACACCGGCGTCGAGCAGGGCCGCGCCGTGCTCGACGATCTCGCGCGCCATCCGGCGACGGCACGCCACATCGCGTTCAAGCTCGCGCGCCATTTCGTTGCCGACGAGCCGCCGTCCACGCTCGTCGACAAGCTCGAAAAAACCTTCAACGACAGTGACGGCAATCTCAAGGAGGTGGCGAAGACGCTGGTCTCGGCCGACGAATCCTGGTCGGCCGAGCGCACCAAGCTCAAGCCGCCCTCGGAATGGATCGTCGGCATCCTGCGGCTCACCGGAGCGCAATTGATCGTCGGCCGCGTGCTGGCGGCGCAGGCGGCGCTCGGCCAGCCGCTCTGGCGACCGCCGGCGCCGAACGGTTTTCCCGACAGCCAAGCGGCGTGGATCGACGGCGTCCCGCACCGCCTCGATGTCGCCACCGACATTGCCGGCCGGCTACCGCCCAGCATCGAACCGCTCGGCTTGCTCGACATCGGGCTCGGCCCACTCGCATCCATCGAAACGCGAACCGCGGTGGCGCAGGCGGAGAGCCGCGCCCAGGCCATGGCGCTCTTGGCGATGGCGCCGGAAATCCTGTGGAGATGACTATGTCCACATTGCATCAGCCCTCGCGCCGCTCATTGCTGCTCGCCTCCGCTACGCTGTTCTCCTGGGCGCATCTGCCGAAATTGGCGCGCGCGGAGGGCCGCGATCCGCGCATGCTGACGATCATCCTGCGCGGCGCGCTCGACGGACTCGCGACCGTCATGCCGGTCGGCGATCCGGACTGGGTGGCGCTGCGCGGCGACAATGCGCTGAGGCTTGAAGGGAAGACGCCGGCGCTCAAGCTCGACGACTTCTTCGCGCTCAATCCGGCCATGCCGAACCTCTACCGGATGTTCAAAGCCAACGAAGCCATCATCGTCCATGCCGCGGCCACGCCCTACCGCGAGCGGTCCCATTTCGACGGCCAGGACGTGCTGGAAAGCGGTCTGCCGAGACCGGCGGCCAGCGCCAGCGGCTGGCTCAATCGGGCGTTGTCAGGCCTTGCACCCGGCGGCCGGGTCGACCCGAACGGCAGCAAAGCGTTCGGCGTCGGTCCGGTGACGCCGCTCGTGGTGCGCGGTCCGGCTCCGGTCCTGTCATGGGCGCCGCGGCGGCTCATACCGGCTAGTGTCGATACGGTGCAGCGGCTGCTCGACCTTTACCACCACACCGATCCGCGCCTGGCGAGCGTGCTTGAAGGCAATGCCAGCCTCACCGCCATCGCGCGCTCCGGCAACATGGACGACAAGTCAGGCCCCGTCAACAACGGTGCCGCGATCGAGCAGATGCGCTCCTATTTTGCCGAGGTTGCTGGCACCGCCGCGAAATTCCTGGCGCAGCCCGAGGGACCCCGCGTCGGCGCCTTGGCGCTCGACGGCTGGGACACCCATTACAACGAAGGCATCGCCAACGGCCGCCTGTCGCATTTGCTCGGCGCGCTCGACGCCGCGCTTGGTTCAGTCGAGACCAATATGGGACCGGCCTGGCGCGAGACCGTGGTGGTGCTTGTCACCGAGTTCGGCCGCACCGCGCGCATCAACGGCACCGACGGCACCGACCACGGCACCGGCACGGTCGCGCTCATGGCTGGCGGCGCGCTCAAAGGCGGCCGCGTGGTGGCCGACTGGCCGGGAGTCAAGCGCGCCAATCTCTTCGAGGACCGTGATCTCAAGGCGACCACCGACCTGCGCGCGGTGCTGAAGGGATTGCTGAAGGATCATCTGCGCGCGGACGATCACGCGCTCGCGGCCGATGTGTTCCCCGGTAGCGACGGCGTTGAGGCCATGGCTAGCCTCGTCGCGTCGAGTTGATCGCATCGAAACGAGCCGGGGATCGATATTGCCGGTGTTCACTTGCGCAGATTTGCGGGTGAGAGCGCCGGCCTGTGCCTCACGCTCCATTTCGCGCCGGACGCGGACTGCCTTTGAATTGTTGTCCAGCGGAACGTCGGACGCTTTGACGAACTCGCCCGCCGTGACGTCTCGCAAAAGCTTTACGCGGCGGGCAAGCTCGATCGGCAACGCGCCGCAGAGGCGGGACGACCTCGACCACGCCGTCGGCGGCCAGCCCGCGAAATGCCGTTACGACGTCTCCGCGAGCACGCGATCGATCTCGCCGAGAACCTTGGCCTTTTCCGCCGGCGTCATCAGCGAAGCGTGGACGCCGTTGCGCACGATCGCGACGATCTCATCGCGCTGCAGCGACAGCGCATCGGAGACCGCGCGATAGTTCTCGTTGACGTAGCCGCCGAAATAGGCCGGATCGTCGGAGTTGAGGGTCACCACCAGATTCTTATCCATCATCCGTCGTAGCGGATGGTGATGGAGATCGTCGACGACCCGCAGCCGCAGATTGGACAGCGGGCACACCGTCAGGGCGACGCGCTCGCGCGCGAGCCGGCCCACCAGGGCCTGGTCTTCGAGCGAGCGATTGCCGTGATCGATCCGCCCAACCCCGAGCACATCGAGCGCTTCCCAGATGTAGCTCGGCGGCCCTTCCTCGCCGGCATGCGCGGTGGCAAAGAGGCCTGCCTCGCGCGCGCGACCGAACACGTGGCGGAACTTGCTCGGCGGATGCCCGGTTTCGGAAGAATCGAGGCCGACGCCGACGATCTTGTCGCGAAACGCCAAGGCCTGATCGAAGGTCTTTTCAGCGTCTGCCTCGTCGAGGTGGCGCAGGAAGCACATGATCAGGCTTGCTTGCATGCCCAACTCGCGCTGCGCATCGACGATGGCGCGGTGGAGGCCGTTAACCACCGTCGAAAATGCGATCCCGCGTGCCGTGTGCCCCTGTGGGTCGAAGAACATCTCGACGTGGCGGACGTTGTCGGCCCGCGCGCGTTGCAGGTAAGCCCAGGCAAGGTCGTAGAAGTCCTGCTCGGTGATCAGGACCGACATGCCTTGATAATAAATGTCGAGAAAATCCTGCAGATGACGAAAGCGATAGGCTTGGCGTAGCGCCTCAACTGATGGATACGGCAATAGGATGCCGTTGCGGCGCGCCAACGCAAACATCAATTCCGGTTCGAGGCTGCCTTCGATGTGAATGTGCAGCTCGCATTTGGGCAGCCGGCTGATCAGCGCGCCTTTGTCTAGCATCTGGTTCAGGCGGTCCGGTCCTCTGCTTCCGCCATGACCGCGCCGCCGGTCGTCCGTGAATCGCGGGCGGAAAGTTTGGAGTCGATTTTGTTGCGCTCGGCGAGGAGGTCCTCGCGCGCCTCACGCTCCATCTGACGCCGCACGCGCACGGCTTGCGCGGTCTCGTCGAGCGTGACGTCGGCCCCGGTGACGAATTCGCCCGCCGCAACATCGCGCAGCAGCTTGACGCGGTGCGCGAGCCCAATGGGCAGCGCGCCGAGCGAGAGGCTGCGCGCCGCTGGAATGAGCTTGGCGTAGACGGTGTAGCCGCCTTCGCCATCGAGCATCTCGCCCGCTTTCAGTGCGCGCTTGGCGACCGCCACCGCGTCGCCGCGAAAGCCGCGGCAGCTTCCCGTCGCCTCGCCACGCAGCGCCACGTTGAGCACCGAAATCGACGTTTCCAGCCCGATCAGATGAAACGGTTTGTACATGGCCGCATAGCGGCCGCTTGGATCGGTCGGCATGCCGTATTGTTTGAAGCAGGAGGCTGCGTAGTCGTTCTCCGCCTTGAATACCACGTAGACGCCCCAGCGCAGGTCGCGTTCGACCGGCTGCCCGTTGCGCTGCAAGGACGAGACGACCTCGACCAGGCCATCGGCGGCAAGCGCGCCGCCCATTAGGCGCGGCCGCAGAACCGTCGCCAATTCGTCGGCGCCGCAGGACGGAAAGCCCAAGCCATCGTCCGGCACGTCGAGTTCGCAGGCATTGGCCACAGCCGCCATCTCGATCGCCGACTTGGTGCCGTCGAGAAACGAATTGAACATCTGCGAGTTCATGCCGGCCGTCTTGGCCTGCTCGGCCGTCAGCCCGTAATGCTCCCAGACGCGATCTGGCGTGACCGTGTGATAGGCCGGCAAATATTTGGTCCCTTTGCCCGCCGCGGTGACGGTGAATCCAGCAGAGCGCGCCCAGT
The DNA here is from genome assembly GCA_049584975.1 of Xanthobacteraceae bacterium. GTDB lineage: Bacteria > Pseudomonadota > Alphaproteobacteria > Rhizobiales > Xanthobacteraceae > BOG-931. The sequence goes on from JBAUYV010000496.1 coordinate 4,289, forward strand.
CGACCATTTCGGCGATCAGCGCCGGCTGATCGCCATAAGCCATCGAATAGATCAGGCCGGCCGCGCGGGCTTTGCGTGCGAGGTGCGGGCCGGCCAGCGTGTCGGCTTCGACATTGACCATCACGATGTGCTTGCCGGCCTCGATCGCCTCGAGCGCATGGGCGATGCCGGCCACCGGGTTGCCGGTGGCCTCGACGACCACATCGACGCGCTCGTCCAGACAGGCATCGCGCCCGAGTTCGGCGAAACGCGTGCGCGCGATACGCGCGGAATCCCAACCGACGTTGCGGCTGGCTGCCTTGGCGCGTTGCGGATCGAGATCCGCAATGATGGGGACTTCGAGGCCGGCGATCGAGGGAACCTGCGCCAAAAACATGGACCCGAATTTGCCGGCGCCGATGAGCCCGGCGCGGACTGGCTTGCCGGCGGCGGCACGCGCCGCGAGCATGGCGTGCAGGTTCATGTTTCGGCTACTCCACCCGCGCCCAGCCCTCCGGTGCAAGCCGTTCCTGCGGCAGGAAGCGGCTCTTGTAATCCATCTTGCCCGAGCCGCGCACCCAGTAGCCAAGATACACGTAGGCAAGTCCCATCTGTTGCGCGCGCGCGATGTGGTCGAGCACCATGTAGGTGCCGAGCGAACGCACCGATTCGTCCGGCTCGAAGAACGAGTAGACCATGGAGAGGCCGTCGCCGAGCACATCGGTGAGCGCGACCGCAATCAGTTCGCCGCCGATGGGGCGACCGGCCACGCGCCGGCGATATTCAACGATGCGGGTATCGACGTGGCTGTCCTCGACCATCATGGCGTAGTCGAGCACGGTCATGTCGGCCATACCGCCGTCGCGATGACGCGAATCAAGATAGGCGCGGAAGATCGAATATTGCTCGGACGTCGGCACCGCGGTGCGCATGTCGCTGACCACGTCGACGTTGCGCTTGCCGATCCGGCGCATGCTGCGCGTGGGATCAAACTCGCGCGCCACCACGCGTACCGAGACGCACGAGCGGCAGCCCTCGCACGCCGGACGGTAGGCGATGGATTGGCTGCGGCGAAATCCGCCGTGCGTGAGAATGTTGTTGAGTTCCGGCGCGCGCTCGCCGACCAGATGCGTGAAAACTTTACGCTCCTCCTTGCCCGTCAGGTACGGACAAGGCGAGGGCGCCGTCAGGTAGAATTGCGGCGTATCGCGCGAATGCTGGGTCACGGGGGCGCCGGTGACGTCTCCAAACTGCATGGCGGTCAGGGTTGCCGCCCCGGCCGTCACTCAGCATCGCCCGAGAGTCGCCCCGCGTCAAAGGCGAAATGACATAAATTGTCAGCGGCGGCGGCGCGCTTGCAGTGCAGCAACCCGGGCCGGGCTGTTGATCATGACGACGCCCACAAGCATGTCGTGCAGCAGCCGGCGGCGCGAATTGAAGAAGCCAACCAGAAGGATGAAGGGGCTGAGGAAGCTGACCGTGACCCAGAACACGATGGCATGCACGGCGCCGAGCATGAAATAGGCGGGTGCGCCATACCAAGTACGCATTTCAAGCTCCATGGCGCGCATACCGATCGTTGCCGATGCCGGGCCGCCGAGAGTCAACCCATAGTAGAACAGCGCCCAGATCACCCGACGCCGGTGAGAACATCCAGAACAGGGTCCAGCCGAGGCCAAGGGTGATCAGGCCAAAAATGAAGATGCAAATCCAGGCGAAAGCCAGCGGCACCGCGATAACGATCACGTCGATCAGGAAGGCCATGGCGCGCCGCGCCAAGACGCCTTCGAACAGTTCGGGGTTCGCCATTGGGTCGTAGGCGTGCGGCCTCGCGTCGAGCGAGATGCCGATTCGCGGCGTTCCAGAATCGGTCATGGGCGTCCCCGTATGCTAGCTTTCCCGCAAATGGCGAGAAAGGGCCGGCCGCGCAAGAGCGGCCACGCTGTCATCGTCGAGCGGAAACAGGCGGGAAAAAAGGCAGAGGAATAGACGTGGCAGTCGGGGCTCGAGAATCGGCTTCTATGGTCACGCTGGCCGACATCGAGGCGGCCCGGCGCACGATCGTCGGGCATGTGCTGCGCACGCCTTTGTTGCCGGCGCCGCCGCTCTCAGCTCTCACCGGCGCTGACGTCTTCGTCAAATACGAGAATTTGCAGGTCACCAACTCGTTCAAGGAGCGCGGCGCCTGCGTGAAGCTTGCGTCGCTGACGGCCGAGGAGCGCCGCCGCGGCGTGATCGCCATGTCGGCCGGCAACCACGCCCAGGCGGTGGCGTATCACGCGCGCCGTCTTGGAATTCCGGCGACCATCGTGATGCCGGTGACAACCCCGTTCGTGAAGGTGAAGGCGACCGAGGCGCTGGGCGCTGCTGTCGTGCTCCACGGCGACATGCTCGCCGAGGCGCAAGGGCGGGCCGAAGCGCTCGCGCGCGACCGCAATCTTGTCTGGGTGCATCCCTACGACGACCCGTACATCATTGCCGGGCAGGGGACCATTGCGCTGGAAATGCTGGAGGAAGCGCCGGACCTTGAAACGCTGATTGTGCCTATCGGCGGCGGTGGGCTCATTGCCGGCTGCGCCATTGCGGCGCGTGCCAAAAAGCCGTCGATTGAAATCGTCGGGGTCGAGAGCCTGCTCTATCCGTCCATGTGGAACGCCACACACCACGGCCATAAACCTTGCGGCGGCGCCACGCTCGCCGAAGGTATCGCGGTAAGCAATGCCGGCAAGCTCACGCTTCCTGTCGTGCGTGATCTGGTTGCGGACATCATCTTGGTCGATGAGCCGCTGATCGAGCGTGGGGTGAACGCCTTCCTCACGCTGCAGAAGGTGATGGCGGAAGGCGCGGGCGCGGCTGGGCTCGCCGCCATGCTGGCGGCGCCGCAGCGTTTCGCCGGCCGCAAGGTCGGTTTGATTTTGTGTGGCGGCAACATCGATCCGCGCATTCTCGCCTCCATCATGGTGCGCGAGTTGGAGCGCGCGGACCGCATCGTGTCATTCCGCCTCACGATCCCGGATCGTCCGGGAATCTTGGGCCACATCGCCAGCCGCTTAGGCGAACTCGGCGCCAACATTCTGGGCGTCGATCATCACCGCCTGTTCCTCGACGTGCCGGCCAAGGGAGCCAAGCTCGACGTCACCATGGAGACGCGCGACGGCGCCCACGCGGAAGAAATCTTCCGCACGCTTGCCGCCGACGGCTATCAGCCGGTGCGCATGGAAAGTGGCGCCGCGCTGGAATGAGCGCGACGCCCGCTTATTTGCATTGGTGCGGACGAAGTTCACCCGCCCGCGGGTGTGAAATCCCGCCGCGCCGCAGCTCAGTGGGCGCCGGAGAAATCCTCCTGCGGGCCGCTTGCCGCCGCGGGCGGCGACGGCTGGAACAGATGACGCAGCCAGTCGAACGGTGAGCCTGCCGGCGCTTCGGCGGCTGCAGGAGTGACCGTATAGGCGGTGCTCGGGGCTGGGGCGGCGGCGGCCGTCGGCGCCGGGCGCGGCCGTGGCACGGGTATGCTTGCCTGCGCCACGGCAAACGAATGCGGGCGTTTGCGCGGTAGCGGCACCGGGCCGGCGATCGGTTCAGATGCCCTTAGCGCGTCCGCAATGGGCGCGACCGATGCCATCGGCACCATCGGTGGCGCCATCGGTGCAGGCCAAATGCCGTTCGTCGCCGCGTTCGCGGGAGGCGGGGTCGTCGTCGCCGGATTGGACATCGCCATCTTGCCACCGGTGCCCGCGGCGGACGCAGGTGCCGGCGGCGCGGCGTCCGGGCCAGCGACCGGGCCCTTGTTGGCGGGACCAACGCTCGACGTAATAGTCATGCTCGGGCCGGTGCCATTCTGGCTTCCCGACGGCGCGTTTGCGGCCGCATTCGTTGGGGCTGCCGGATCGACCGAAGCAGGTGGGGGCGGGCTTTCCGCCGGAATGGTGGCCGTTTGATCCGGCGCTGCGGCGACAGGCGCCGCCATCGTGGTTTGGATTGTCGGTGCTTTCACCGGGCCCATATAGGTCCGCACAAAGCCGGTAATGGTCCACATCACCACTGGCACCGCGGCGATGACTGCCGCCAGAATGACCAGCCGGCGCACGACCGGCATATAATACCGGATTCCAGTATCGTCCTCACGCATTACACACCCGCCTTGTAGTTGCATCGCAGGCGCGGACGGTCGCCATCAGCGCCTGTGGGCTCGCGAAAGCCCGCGTGGCCGCGCCTATGCGCCGTCCTTCTTCAGCTTCTCCGCGATTCGTTGAGCAAAGTAGGTCAGCACGCCGTCGGCGCCGGCGCGCTTAAAGGCGATGAGGCTTTCCATCATAGCCTTATCCCCATCCAGCCAGCCGTTCCCCGCGGCTGCCATGATCATCGCATACTCACCCGACACTTGATACGCGAAAGTGGGCATTCCGAAGGCCGCCTTTACCCGATGCAAGATATCGAGGTAGGGCAGGCCCGGTTTGACCATGACCATGTCGGCCCCCTCGGCGATGTCGAGTTCGACCTCGCGCAGCGCCTCGTCGGAATTGGCCGGATCCATCTGGTAGGTGCGCTTGTCGCCGGTCAAGGTGGCGCTGGACCCGACCGCGTCGCGGAACGGCCCATAGAAGACGGATGCGTACTTGGCCGCATAGGCCATGATCTGGACGTCGGCGAAGCGGGCGGCGTCGAGGCCGGTCCGGATGGCGCCGACGCGGCCATCCATCATGTCGGAGGGCGCGATGATGTCACAGCCGGCCTCGGCCTGGACCAGGGCTTGGCGTACCAAAATGGCCACGGTCTCGTCGTTGAGGATGGTGTCGTCGCGCAGCAGGCCGTCATGGCCGTGGCTGGTATAGGGGTCGAGCGCCACATCGCAGAGGACCCCGATCTCGGGTACCTCCTTCTTGATGGCGCGGATGGTCCGGCACACGAGATTGTCCGCGTTGAGCGCCTCGGAGCCGGAATCGTCACGCCGCTCGGGATCGGTGTAGGGGAAGAGCGCCAGGCACGGGATGGTGAGTTTTGCCGCCCGCTCGGCGGCGCGCACCGCTTCGTCGACCGACAGCCGTTCCACGTCGGGCATGGACTCGACCGGCGCGCGCACTTTTGAGCCATCCACCAGGAACAGCGGCCAGATCAGGTCGTCGGTGGTGACGATATTTTCGCGCACCATCCGGCGCGCCCATTCGGCGCGGCGATTGCGGCGCGGCCGGATCGCGAGGTCGAGGCGGTCGGCCGGTTTGGTCTCCTTTGCCTCGAGCTTTTCCGGACGCGGGAAGGCGGGCGCAACGCCGCTGCGTTCAAGCGGACGGCCGAATTTGATCGCCATGGGCGCGCTCCGTTCTACCAAGGCTCTTACAAAGGCTCTTACAAAGCACCCTTTTAGCCGCTCCGACGCGGACCCGCCACTGGCCATCGGACTGCCACAAGATGGGACTGCCACATGTGACCCTTTGTTCCGATCCGGAGCGAGTGAGTGGGGAGCGCCCAGCGTTGACGGGTGGGGGCTCCGTCACTATCCCCCTCGCTATAAACGCCTAAGGGAATTTGGATTGGCGATGGGGCCCGGATGAGCGATCAATCGCGCCGCCGACCGGCGCGGGCCAGGCGGCCGAGCGAGGTGTTCGATGCGCCCGTGCAGGCCAAGGCGCCGGCCGAGGAGCCGTGGACCGAGCGTCTGGTCCTGTTCCTGCGCATCATGGCGGGGCTGTCGCTGCTGAAGGGCCTCTATCATTGGGGCCAGGTTTGCAGCATCGGTGCATCCCCCGATCTGACATTCGAGGCACAGAGCATGGCGTGGCAATCGGCGACGGTGTTTTTTGCCGTCATCGATCTGGTGGCGGCGGTCGGCCTGTGGCTCGCCGCGGCGTGGGGCGCGGTGGTGTGGCTCACGTCCGTCGTGTCCATGGTGGTGGTCGAAGTCTTCTTTCCCAACGTCTACGGCACCAGCATTCTCATCGCAATCGTCGAGATGGGTCTGCTTTGCCTTTACCTGTGGCTCGCCATTCATGCGGCGCGCGAGCGGCCGGATTACTGACCTTTGATCGCCGCGCGGATCCGCTGCGGTGTCGCCGGAACTTCCTCGATCGACACGCCGAACGGCGTCAGCGCATCGTTGACGGCGTTGAGGATCGCGGCTGGCGCGCCGATGGCGCCGCCTTCGCCCAAGCCTTTGGCGCCGGTCACGGACGCGTCCGTCGGCGTTTCGATGTGGTGCAGTTCGAGCCGGGGAATTTCGCGGGCGGTCGGCGGCATGTAGTCGGCGAGCGTCGCGGTTTGGATATTGCCGTTGCTGTCGTAGATGATTTCCTCGAACAGCGCGTTGCCGATGCCTTGCGCGACGCCGCCGTGGACTTGCCCGTCGGCGATCATCGGATTGATGATGCGACCGGCATCTTCGACCACGAGATAATTTTCCAGTACGACCCGGCCGGTCTCTGCGTCGACCGCGACCATCGCGACATGACAGGCATTTGAGAACGTGCCGGCCGGATCGTAATCGGCGCTTTCGCGTAGGCCCGGGCCGATCTCGCCCTTAAAGTCGTGGGTCTGGTGATAGGCGGCGCGCGCCAGCGTGGAGATCGGCACAGAGCGATCGGTGCCCGATACTTTGGCGAAGCTGTGCTCGAGCACGATATCGTCCGCGGCGGCCTCCAACACGTGGCTCGCCATGACAAGAAGCTTTTCGCGAATCTTGCGGGCTGCCAACATCGAGGCGCCGCCGGCAATGACCAGCGAGCGGCTCGCGAAGGTGCCCCAGCCATAGGGCGTGCGGTCGGTGTCGCCATGTACGATGCGCACGTCCTGCGGCGCCACACCGACTTCGTCGGCAATGATCTGGGCGAGCGTCGTGCGCAGCCCTTGCCCGTGCGGGCTCGCACCGATGCGGGCTTCGACGCGACCCGAGGGATCCATGGCTATCTCGACGGTTTCCCATCCGGGCGTGATCTCCATTCCGCGTGCCGCGAAGGCGGCGCTGCCGTAGCCGGTGCGCTCGGAAAATGTCGCGAAGCCGATGCCGAGATACACGCCGCGTTGGCGCGCCTCTTTCTGGCGCGCGCGGAATGCCGGGAGGTCGACGCAAGCGGCTGCTTTCTCCAGGGTCTCGCGATAGCTGCCCTCGTCGAGCACCAATCCGGTCGCGGACGTGTAGGGAAAGCGGTCGATCAGGTTGCGTTTGCGGATTTCGACCGGACTCAAATCGAACGCAGCCGCGGCTTTGTCCATCAACCGCTCGATGGCCAGCGTGATGACCGGGCGCGAAACGCCGCGATAGGCGCCCATGGAGCAGGTGTGCGTGGTCACGGCGCGCGCGATGCACGCGTAGGCTTGGACATCGTACGGTCCCGGCATTTCGGCCGCCGCCATCAGCGGTTCCATGCCGGCCGTCGTCGGAAAGCTCGAATAGGCGCCCGTATTGGCCAGGATATCCGTCGACAATGCGATCAGCTTTGCACGCGCATCGAAGGCGCCTTCGAGGCTGATGTGCTGGTCGCGGCTGTGGAACGCCGCGATCAGATTCTCGCGCCGGTCCTCGCTCCAGGCGATCGAGCTGCGCAGCTGGCGGGCCAGCCAGACCACTACGACGTATTCGTTGGGCAGCGCCATTTTTTGACCGAAGCCGCCGCCTACGTCCGGCGCAACCACACGCAGATCGGATTCGGCAAACCCGAGCACGTCGGCGATGGCGGTGCGTAAGAGATGCGGCATCTGCGTGGCGCAAGTGAGCGTGATGCGGTCCGATGCCGGATCGAAGACGGCGTGCGCGGCGCGCGCTTCGAGCGGCGTTGCATTTTGCCGGCGCGAGCGGACGCGGACCTGCACAATGCGATGCGCCTTCGCCTTCGTGTCGGCGAAGCCAGGCGTTTCCAAGCGCGCTTCGACCACGATATTCGATGTGCTGTTCGCGTGGACAAGCGGCGCATCGGGCCGCAGCGCGTCCTGCGCGTCCACGATTGCCGGCAATTCGGCAATCTCGACATCCACGCGCTCGGCAAGGTCTTCAGCCTCGGCGCTCGACGCCGCAACGATTGCGGCGATCGGCTCGCCCACGAAGCGCACCACGTCTTTTGCAAGGACGGGCTGCTCGATGGGCTGATAGTTGAAATTGTGCAGCATGGGCCGGATCGGCCTCACGCCTTCGAGGTTCTCCGCGAGCACGATCCGCGCACCGGTCGGCGCGTTGATGCGGACGATGCGGCCTGATGCGACCGGGCTGCGGACAAAGCGCACCCAATGGGTCGCCGGAAGATCGGCTGTGAAGCGGCCGCGGCCGGTCACTAGCGCCGGATCTTCCAGCCGCCGGATGGCGCGGCCGACCCATTTCATCCCGGATCCTGCGGTGCCCGTCGCCATGTGCATCCCGTCAGTCGGGCTGGATGCGGAAGGTGCGCGGCAGCGGCGCGAACCACACGTTGAAAATATTTGCCGCCTCCCCCGAAGCTTCCAGCTTCAGGAGGGTTCGGTCGACGAAGTCCAAAAAGCGCGGCTCGTTCTTCTTGATGGCAAAGCCCGAGGTCCGCGGCAGCTCATAATCGCCGATCAGACCGAAATCGCCGGCGTGGCCGCTGTTCCGCGCATACCAGAGCACCAGCATCTTGTCGGCGAGGAAGCCGTCGACGCGCCTTTCCGCCAGCGCCGCAAAGGCCGCGTCGTAAGTGTCGAGGAGAACGATCTGCATGGTCGGCACCGCGGCCAAGAGCTCCGCATCAACACTCGCCGAGCGCACCAGCGCCAGCCTGCGGCCGGCAAGCTGCGTGACGTGTTCGATGCCGCTGTTCTTGCGCACCAGAATCATATGCGGCGAATCGAGATAGGCGTAGCTGAAATCCATATCGCGGGCGCGATTCTTCGATCGCGTCATGCCGACGGCGATGAGATCGACACGATCTTGTTGCAGGGCCGCAGCACGCTCGGCGTTGATCAGCGGGACCTTTTCGTCGGCAACGCCGAGGCTCTTAGCGACGCGGTCGGCGAGGTCGACGTCATAGCCGACGATGCCTTTGCCGTCGTCGCGGAAGCTGAACGGCGGCGACGTCTCGGTCACGCCGACGAGGAGCTTTCCCCGCGCTTTGATGTCATCGAGCTTGTCGGCTGCGGCTGGCGCGGCGAGCAGCAAGGGCGGAGCGGTGCCTACGAGGGCAAGGAGCAGCAAGGCCATCACTCTTCGCGGCATCGCGCTCCTTTCTTGTTTTCCGCCAACGATACTAAAGCATGTTGCGGAAAAGTGGGAAGCTTCCCGGGCGTGTTATGGTCGCGCCTTGTGGGAGATTGAGGATGGCGGCAAAGCGCACCGCGCTGGTAACCGGAGCATCGTACGGCGTTGGCGCGGCGACCGCATGCGCGCTCGCCCGCGACGGGTTCGACGTCGCTGTGACCGCCACGAAAGTCGAAAACCTCGCCGGCACGGTGAAGACGTTGGACCCCTTGGGCGTCCGCGTGGTGCCTGTGGTGCTCGATCTGCGCAACGAGGCGAGCATCGCGCGAGTGGCGGCCGAGGTCATCGCGAGCTTGGGCGGCCTCGACCTGCTCGTCAATAATGCCTGTGCGAACCTGCGCAAGCTCGCCGCCGAGGTCTCGGGCGAGGAGTGGGACGCGGTGATGGCGGTCAATGTGCGGGGCACCTTCTTCCTTACTCAACAGGTCGGCCGGCATTTCATGGTGGCGGGCAGGGGAGGATGCATCGTAAACATCGCCTCGACCCATGCTCTGATCGGCGCGGCGGAGCGGTCCACCTATGGGATTTCCAAAGCGGCGCTTATCGGCATGACGCGTATGCTCGCGGTGGAATGGGCTGGGCATGGCATCCGGGTCAACGCTATCGCGCCCGGGCGGCTCGACACGGCCTCGCCGTCGCGCGCCGGCAAGGGCGCCGATCGCGAATACATGGCGGCAATGCTCAAGCGCATTCCGCTGCGCCGCCAGGTAACCGCCGACGAGGTGGCGGCGGCGGTAACGTATCTCGCGAGCCCCGCGGCCGCGTCGATCACCGGGCAGGTGCTGGTGCCGATGGCGGGCTGACCGTCGTGTAGCTGTGCGGTAGCGGCAGCGACCAAGTGCGTGGCGTAACGGCTTGCAAAATCAACAAGGATTAAGCGCGGCTTTACCTTGCTCCGCGCCACCCGTCGTTATCCGAATAGCAAGCTATTTTTGATAGGCGTCAGCCTAGGCATTTTGCGATCCATCAGGAAGGAGCGACGCCTGTGGCCGATAACGCCGAAATAGCCGGAAGAATGTCAGAGGCATTGAACACCGCGGCGCAATGTTCCTCCGCGGAGACGGTCGAAAACTACAGCCAGTTGGCCGCCCAATTGCAGGAACTCGACTCGTTGGCGGTGCGATCGCTGCGGTCGCACGTCGACTACCAACCTGTCCTGACCAAGCTGCAGCAGGGCGCGTCGTTAACACCCGATGAATTGAACACTTTGAGATCGCTGATCGTCGGCGATGCCGATCAGTATCTGAAATATGACGACGATTTCGAGGACGCGAAGACCGAGCTGAAAAAGATCCTCGACGAAATCCGGGGACTGGCCTCGTCGGACGGCAATCTTGAGTCGCTGATGCATCTGCGCGTGCTGTGCCGCGAAGCCTCAAGCGCGCTCGGGCCGGTGCTGCATTTTCTGGAGCAGAAGGAGCGGGTGCGTAATTTCGAAGAGCATACGCGCAGCCCGCTCAGCAGCGACGCCGCCCGCATCCTGGCCGGCATCATCAGAAATATGGCGGCCTAATTCGTCGCAAGCGGCGGGTCACCAGCCGCGCGGCTCATCGGCCAGCGCGGCGAGTTGTGTGATTGCGGCCGTCAGCGTCTTTTCGGCGGCAGCGTCCAACGGCAAGAGCGGCGGGCGCGGATCGCCGCACTCGCGGCCCATGGCGCGGGCGGCCGCCTTGAGCGCGGCGACGCCGCCCGGCTTGACGATTTGGCCAAGCGCCGCAGCATCTTCTTGCAGTGCGCGCGCTTCGAACAACTTCTGCGCGGCGCAGAGATCGAACAGGCGGCGCATGAGCGTGGGCGCAATGACGGCGAGGGGGGAAAACAGGCCGCGTGCGCCGATGGCGGCAGCCGACACAAACAATTCGCCGCCGGCGAGCAGTGCAAAGCCGGGGCGAACGCGCGCAGCGTCGGTTAACAGTTGGATCATGAATTGCCAGTCGAGGCTCGAGTCCACGACACCGGCGAAATTGGGACGCTTCTCGATCAGCTTGAGCGCGAGATCGGCGTCGATCTTGCTGCCTGCCATGTCCTCCGGTGCGTTGAGAACGAAGAACGGGATATCGACGGCCGCGCCGATCTCGACAAAGTGCTGCAACACCATGGCCGGCGGCGGCGTCCAATAATACGGCGTGGTGGCGACGATGGCGGCGGCGCCGGCGTCTTGCGCCGCGCGCGCGAGCCCCGCCGCAATGCCGGTGCCGGCGTCGCTGACGTGGCCGATCACCGGCGCGCGCTTGCCGGCACAGTCGACGGCGAACTTGATGAGGGTGCGGCGCTCCTCGTCGGCGAGGCTCACCGATTCGCCTGCGTGCATCGGCACGGCCAGCGCCTGCGCGCCGTGGCGCAGATGAAACTCGATCATCCGGCCGTAAAGATCAAAGTCGATGCGGCGGTCGCCGGCCCGAAACGGCGTCAGCGGCGTATGCACCAAGCCTGGCTCGAAGGGCATCGTTCAATCCTGGGGAAATGCGGCAATGAATCACCAGCCGTGCGGCTCGCTGTCGATGATGCCGAGATCTTCGAGCTGAGCCCGGATGTAGGCTTGGCGTTCCGGCGTCGCCGTCGGCAACGGCGCGCGCGTCGGGCCGACCGGGCGGCCCATCATGACCATCCCGCCTTTCAGCGAAGACGGGTATTGATCCTTGAACAGGTGCCACAGCCGCGTCATCTTGTACTGCAGTTCGCGCGCCCGCGCCCATTCCCCGGCGATGCAGGCGTCGAATAGCTCCGTACACAAATTCGGGCAGATCGATCCGGCGGCCGAATACGAGCCGACGCCGCCGAGCGGCACCGACGGCAGTAAAAACTCAACGCCGGTCAACATGGCGAAACTCGGCCGCATCGCCAGTGCTGCGCGGGAAATCTCGAGAAACTTCTCGCTGTTGAAGCTTGCTTCCTTGACGCCGACGAAATTCGGCAGCTTTTCGATGAGCCGCGCCATCAGGTCGCCGGTGATCTCGACACCGTTTAGGTAGCTGGGCGAGTTGTACGACAGGACCGGCAGATCGATCGACGTGCACAGCCGCACGAAATAGGCCTCGATCCCCTCTAGCGTCGGCGTCCAGAAATAGGGCGTGATGGCCAGGATGCCGTCGGCGCCGATGTCCTGGGCGTGCCGCGCCAGCGCCATGGTGTCCTCCACGGCGAGTGCGCTGGCGTGGATGGTGACCGGCACGCGGCCGTTCACGACCTTGACGGCGGCTTCGGCGAAAAGCTTGCGCTCGGGGATGGTGAGGTTGAGTGACTCGCCCTTGTGGTGCGGCCAGGAGATCGCTGGCGCGCCCGAGCGCACATGAAAGTCGAGAAGCCGCTCGAATGTGGGCAGGTCGAGGCTGAAGTCATCCTTGAGCGGCGTCACCGGGCTCTGCATCACGCCGCGGAATTTGTTTTGCATCGATTGCTCCCGCAATCCCGTCTCAAAACCGCGGCGGCTCGCCAAAGTAGGCTTGGCGAATGACGTCGGCCAAGTCGCTCTTTGACGCGGGCCGCGGATGGGTGATTTTGACGCCGCTCACCACCTCCACAGCCTTGGCGATGTCGTCTTCGCTCATGCCGAGGCCTTTCAGTCCGGTCGGCAGGCCGAGGCGAATATTGAGGTCGTAGAGGCCGCGTGCGGCATCGGGCGCGCCGAGCGCGCGCTTGATGCGCGCCATGGCGTCCGGCGCCGCGGCGCTGTTGAAGCCGACGGCGTACGGGGTGGCGATGGCATGGGTGTGGGCGTGGTCGAGATTGAACCATTGCCACACTCGCTGTGCGATCGCGTGTTCGAGCCCGATTTCGGCGCGGAAGTTGGCGGCGAGCCAAGCGCCGTACAGCGCGTCGGTGCGAGCGGCGAGATCGCGGGGATTATCCACGACCCGAGGCAGATTGGCGCCGAGCCGGCGTACGGCTTCCTCGGCCATGGTCTGCACCACCGGATTGGTGTCGATGCCGTAGAGGCTTTCGACCGCGTGCGCCATGGCGTTCATGCCGCTCGCCGCCGACATGCGGGCGGGAAGATCGAGGGTCAGCTCGGGATCGTAGATCGCGGTCGCCGGTAGGCAGGCGCGGTCGTCGCCGCTGATGCGTTTGTCGGCAACGCCCACGTACCATCGCGCCGCCATCTCCGATCCCGAATAGGTGGTGACGACCGCAATGTAGGGGAGTTTTGTAGCCGCGGCCGCGGCCTTGGCGAGCCCGATGGGCGAGCCGCCGCCGACCACGATGAAGCCATCGGCGTTGAGCCGCTTGAGTTCAGCGACGATCTGGTCGAACGCCTCGCGCGGCATGTTGGGGGTGGAGGCGTTGCAGATTCCGACACAACGATCGGCGATCGAGGCGGTCAGCTGGCGCGCGAAATCGGCGCGCGATGTCGAGCACAGCACCATCAGCCGCGACATTTTGTGAAAATCGGCTTCCGCAGGCAGCACCTTGATCGCGCCTGCACCAAACACGATGCGGATGGGATCGGAGTGGTAGGTGAAGCGGTTCATAGTCACTCTGTTCACGTTGTCCTCATCCTGAGGCGCGAGCGGAGCGAGCCTCGAAGGATGAATGGCTCGGCGGTCGCCCTTCGAGGCTCGGCGCTATCGCGCCGAGCACCTCAGGGTGAGGATTATTCCGCCTTCATGCCGGCCTTCTGCACCACCGGTCCCCATTTGGCGATTTCCGCCGCGATGAATTTGCCGAAATCGGCCGAGCTCATGTGCACCGGCGCGGCGCCCTCGTTGTCGAGAAATTTTTTCGTCTCCGCCGAATCCAGGAGGCCGGCGATGGTGTCATGCAGCTTATCGACGATCGGCTGCGGCGTACCGGCCGGCGCCACGATGCCCCACCAATTGGTCGCTACGTGGCCGGGGACGCCCGCTTCGGCGATGGTCGGCAGGTCCGGCAGGATGGGACTGCGCTTCTCGCCGCCGGTCGCCAGCGCCCGCAACTGCCCCGACTGAATGTTGGGTACCGTCTGCACGATCGAAGAGAACATCACCTGGTCCTCGCCAGCGATCACCGCGAGCATCGCCGGTCCGCCGCCCTTGTAAGGCACGTGCACGATGTTGACGCCGGCCAGGAGCTTGAACAGTTCGCCGCTCAGGTGCTGAAAGCTGCCGATGCCGGCAGACGCATAGTTGAGAAAGCCCGGCTTGGCCTTGGCCAGATCGAGCAGCTCCTTGACCGAATGCACTGGCACGCTCGGATTGACGCTCAGCACGTTCGTGCCGGTGGCGATGATGCTGACCGGGACAAAATCCTTCACCGGGTCGTAGGGCTCTTTGTAAAGCCAGGTATCGACCGCATGCGCGATGGAAATGATGAGCAGCGTGTAGCCGTCCGGAGCGGCCTTGGCGGCGAGGTCGGTGCCGACCACGCCGCCCGCGCCGCTGCGGTTATCGACAAAGACCTGCTTGCCGAGTTTTTCGCCGAGCTGGTTGGCGATGATGCGCCCGACAACGTCGTTGCTGCCGCCCGGCGCGAACGGAATTATCAGACGTATGGACCGCGCCGGATAATCCTGCGCGGCGGCAGGGACGGCGAATACGGCAAGCGCCAGCAGAGGCCCAATCGCGCGCGCCGTGAGCGCGTGCAGTTTCGTCATAGCAGTCACTCTCGGAATTCTCGTGCGTTTATCGGCCGCAGCCGGCCGGATTGAAGACACGCCGCGTCGACGGCGGATTGTTGGCCAGTTTCCCAGGCGGCCGGATCGGCCGCGGTGTGAAATGGCCGCCGCAGTTCGGGCACACGCCCTTGAGCCGGTTTTCCACGCAATCGCGGCAGAACGTGCATTCGAAGGTGCAGATCATCGCGTCCGTGGCCGCCGGCGTCAAATCCTTGTCGCAGCATTCGCAACTCGGGCGTAGTTCGAGCATGAGTCGCCTCCTATCCGAGCGCGATCATATCAGCTTTGGCGGCGGAGTCTGACCTCCGGCACGTTCTTCCTGCGTGGCAGCAATCGCGGTTCGATGACATGCGCCCAACCCATAGGTGCATCGACGCGAATGGACCGGTCGGATCATTGACTTCCAGGTCGGCCTCAGTATTCGTCTCCGCCGATCCGTCAGCGTTACAGAAAACGAACTTAAAGGGAGGACGATGTGAGCTTTTCGCAAGGTCTATTGTCGAGCCGGACAGCGGCTGCCGCGGGCGCGCTTATTCTTTCGTTGGCACTCTCGCTTGGTGTGGCGCAGGCGCAAGACAAGACCTTTACGATGAAGATCACCACGCCCACGCTGAATGCGGCTCTTGATCAATATGCCAAAGTTTACGCCGCGGCCGTGGAGAAGGACTCGGGCGGCCGCATCAAGGCCGAGGTTTATCCGGCAAGCCAGCTCGGCTCGATCTCGCGGCAGATCGAAGGCACGCAGTTCGGCGCGATTCAGTGCGCGGTGATTCCGCCGGAGTTTTTTGTCGGCATCGATGAGCGCTTCGAGATTTTGGCCGCACCCGGCCTCGTCAGCACCATGTCCCAGGGCCAGCACGTGGCCGCGGACCCGGAGGTGCTGAAACTGGTGCTCGGGTTGGGCGCTGAAAAAGGACTGCACGGCGTTGCCTTGAGCCTCGCCGAACCGGCCGAGGTCATCGCAAAAAATCCGATCCGCCATCTCGCCGACTTCAATGGCAAGAAGCTGCGGATTTTTGCGTCTGAGTTTCAGTCCGCTGCATTCAAGCGGTTGGGCGCTTCGCCGGTGGCCATGTCGCCGAGCGATGTCTTGCCGGCAATCCAACAAGGCTCTCTGGACGGCGCGGTCGCGGGCGTAGAGTTGCTCAGCGGTCTGCACTTCTACGACGCGGCGAAATACATCACCATGACCAACCACTCCGCCATTTTCTACGTCGTGGAGCTGAGCAAGAAGTGGTACGAGTCGCTGCCCGCGGATTTGCAGCAGATCGTCGAGCACGACGCCAGCACCATCGCGGTGTCGTTCAATCCGCGCGCGATTGAGATTCTCGAAGGCGCGCGGAAAACCTGGCTCAACGCCGGCGGTGAGCTGATTAAGCTGCCGGCGGACGAAAAGGCGCAGATGCTCAAGATGCTTTCAACCGTCGGCGCGGACGTGTCGAAGGAGAAGCCCGGTCTGGCCGCCGCCTACAAGGTCGTGAGCGACGCCGCGCAGCGCTCTCAATAGGAAAGGGAACGGGCTGGGCCTTCCCGCCAATCCCTATACCGCAGCGCGTCCACGACCAGCGCGGGGCGCCATAGGCGATCCATCGATTGAGCTGGAAGTTGAGGCTGGGATCGGGATGCAGATTGTCGGTCCAGCTGACATGCATGGTCGATGTCGTGGGAGCTCCGCGTGGCTGCGGACGCTAGCCCACGGTCGCGGTCCTTCAGCTGGTGGCACTACATGGTAGTTTACGGCGCTGAGGAGACTTCCTTTATCTGGTTCCATGGTAAGAGGACGAGAGCCTTGGTGTTTTTGTCAAAAAATAGCAGTCCCCTATCTCCTGAACGAACAATTTTGGCGATAATCGGTGCTCCTTGCATTGGTATTATTGTCTGATGATAATTCTGAGAGTTACTATAATCCTTTGCTCTGTCGAGGCCCACGGCAAACGCGAGTACAAAAGCGAAAATGACGGTCGAGGAAATCAAAGCCATTAGATGTGCAGGAGTAATGCGAAATGAAAATAAGGTCACAATCCCGATTGTAAACCCTAGCATCACAATGCTCGTAGCACTGCGTGAATACCAAAACAGCCAAATGTTCCAAAGGCAATAAACAAAAAGGAACCAGTTCGCGCCGGACTTATAAAATGGTGTTGACCTCCCTGTCAGGGCCTGATGCTCGCGGGATTTCTGTCCCTCGCCCCGAGCTGAATGGCGAACGGCAAGACAATTGCGAGCGTCGATAGTCCTAATGCAAATGGTATATACTCCAACGCGAAAGCGATGTGCTCGGTTAGAGAGAATGTCGTGAAGAAATTAATATCCAACCCCCAGAAATAGCCAACGTCATATGTAACTGCTAATGCTGTTCCTAAGACAGGCAGAGCAATCAAAGCGTCTCTGATTTCAATGCCGGTATTCTGAGGCACCCAATGCTCTCTGAAAAGTTGTTGCGGACCTAGGCTTCCTTAGCGATCTTTCCAAGTCCGCAAGTCCGATTTGAATCCATCACTCGTGGAAGGCGCGGTCAAGCTACCATCGTGCGCAGTCGACCTTTCGTTTCAGGCCCCCAACCTTGCCGCGCGCCAACACAAGGAACGAAGTCATGGAGATCAAACGCAACGGCTCACAGCCGTCCGGCAAAGGTCCGGCGGACTGGTTTACCGGTACGGTCCGCATCGACCCGCTGTTCCAGGCACCGGCTCCGGCGCGCGTGAGCGGCGCAAGCGTCACTTTCGAGCCAGGCGCGCGCACCGCGTGGCACACCCATCCGCTCGGCCAGACGCTGATCGTCACGGCCGGTTGCGGCTGGGTGCAGCGTGAGGGTGGGCCGGTCGAGGAAATTCGGCCCGGCGACGTCGTGTGGTTTTCGCCGGGCGAGAGACATTGGCACGGCGCCACGCCAACGACGGCAATGACGCACATCGCCATCGCAGAAGCGCAAAACGGCAAGGTCGTCGACTGGATGGAAAAGGTCAGCGACGCGCAATACCGGGCTTAGTTGCGGGCGTCGTTGCAAGAAACGCGCCGCACTGGAACACAACATTCAAAGTCTCGTTGAACACAATTTGAGCAGGCGCCACCTGTTGATTGGCACCGCCGCATCCCTAGCTCTTTCCAGAGGGCCGGGGCCTGACAGGGCTGGTGCTGCCGTCATCGGAGAATTTTTCATGTCCAAGGTCTCATTCGCCGTGAATGGCGAAACCCGCGTACTCGACATCGACACGCGGACGACGCTGCTCGACGCGCTACGCGAGCACCTGCATCTCACCGGTACCAAGAAGGGCTGCGATCACGGCCAATGCGGCGCCTGCACGGTGATTATCGAGGGCCGGCGGATCAACTCATGCCTCACGCTCGCGGTGATGCACGAAGGCGACAGCATTATCACCATCGAGGGGCTGGGCACGCCGCAGCATCTGCACCCGATGCAGTCCGCGTTCGTCAGACATGACAGCTATCAGTGCGGCTATTGCACGCCCGGGCAGATCTGTTCGGCGGTAGCGGTGCTCAATGAGATAAAAGACGGAATCCCGAGCCATGTCAGCGGTGATCTCACCGCGCGGCCGCAGGTAACAGCCATGGAACTGCGCGAACGTATGAGCGGCAATATCTGCCGCTGCGGCGCTTATTCGAACATCGTCGATGCGATCACCGAGGTCGCCGGGAGGCAGGCATGAGGTCCTTCACGTACGAACGCGCGGGCACGCCGGCTGAGGCTGCCGCCGCGGCGACACGCATTCCCGGCGCCAAGTTCATTGCCGGCGGTACCAACCTGCTCGATTTGATGAAGCTCGAGATCGAGACGCCGACGCATCTGATCGACGTCAACGGTTTGGCGCTTGACAAGATCGAAGCTGCGCCCGAAGGCGGCTTGCGGATCGGCGCGCTGGTGCGCAACACGGATCTCGCCGCCGATGCGCGCGTGCGTCGCGACTATGCACTGCTGTCACGTGCGCTGCTCGCCGGCGCTTCCGGCCAATTGCGCAACAAGGCGACGACCGCGGGCAATCTGCTCCAGCGCACGCGTTGCCCGTATTTCTATGACACCAATCAGCCGTGCAACAAGCGCAAGCCCGGCAGCGGCTGCCCCGCCATCGGTGGGTTCAGCCGCCAGCATGCCATTGTGGGCGTGAGCGAGGCGTGCATCGCGACCCACCCGAGCGACATGGCGGTGGCGATGCTGGCGCTCGATGCGTCGGTGGAGACGGTACGCCCCGATGGCACGTCGCGCAGCATTCCGCTCGCCGGCTTCTACCGGCTCCCCGGCGACACGCCTCATGCCGAGACCGCGCTGACGCCCGGCGAACTGATCACCGCGGTTACGCTGCCGAAACCCGTCGGCGGCACGCACATCTACCGCAAGGTCCGCGACCGTGCGTCCTATGCGTTCGCGTTGGTCTCGGTCGGCGCCATCGTGCAGCGCGACGGCAGCGGCCGCGTCGCATTGGGCGGCGTGGCGCATAGGCCGTGGCGCATCGAGGCTGCTGAGGCGGAGATGCCGCGCGGCGCGAAAGCCGTGACAGCGCACTTGCTCGCCGATGCCAAGCCAACGCGCGAGAACGCATTCAAGGTGCCGCTGGTCGAGCGCGCGCTCGGCGCGGTGCTGGCCGAAGCGAGAGGCTGAGTCATGAAGTTTGAACATCCCGCCACGCTCAATCCAATCGACCAGCTCAAGGTGATCGGCCTGCCGACCGACCGCATCGACGGTCCGCTCAAGACCACGGGCACCGCGCCCTATGCGTATGAGCGACACGACGTCGTCCCCAACCAAGCCTATGGGTATGTGGTAGGCGCGGCCATTGCCAAGGGACGCATCGCATCCCTCGATCTGAAAGACGCCAAGGCGGCTCCCGGCGTACTCGCGATCGTCACCTCGGAGAACGCCGGCAAGCTCGGCGAGGGAAATTTCAACACCGCCAAGCTGCTCGGCGGCCCCGACATCGAACATTATCATCAGGCGATCGCGCTCGTGGTCGCTGAGACCTTCGAAGAGGCGTGCGCCGCAGCGCAGCTCGTGCGCGTCAATTACGTCCCGGCCAAGGGCGCGTTCGATCTGGCGACAGCAAAAAGCTCGGCGATCAAATCAGAACCCAGTTTCGGCGGACCAGCCGATACCGCGGTCGGGAATTTCGCTAAAGCCTTCGTTGCAGCGCCTATCCAGCTCGATGAAACCTACACCACGCCCGATCATGCGCACGCGATGATGGAGCCGCAGGCGTCGATCGCGGCCTGGGACGGCGACAAGCTTACGCTCTGGACCTCAAATCAGATGATCGACTGGGGCACCAGCGACATGGCGCAGACGCTGCGCATCGCCAAGGACAAGGTGCGCTTGATCTCTCCCTTCATCGGCGGCGGCTTCGGCGGCAAATTGTTCCTGCGCGCCGACGCGCTGCTCGCCGCGCTCGGCGCCCGCGCGGCCAAGCGTCCGGTTAAAGTGGCGCTGCCGCGGCCTCTCATCTTCAACAATACCACCCATCGGCCGGCCACCATCCAGCGCATCCGCATCGGCGCGGCCGCCGACGGCAAGATTGCCGCTATCGGCCATGAGAGCTGGTCGGGCGATCTGCCGGGGGGCGGACTGGAGACTGCGGTTGGCCAGACGCGCCTGCTCTATGCGGGCGCCAACCGCATGACCTCCATGCGGCTCGCGGTGCTCGATCTCCCCGAAGGCAACGCCATGCGCGCGCCGGGTGAGGCGCCAGGCATGATGGCGCTGGAAATCGCCATCGATGAAATGGCCGAAAAGCTCAAGCTCGATCCTATCGCGTTTCGCATCCTCAACGACACCCAGGTCGATCCCGAACACCCCGAGCGGCGCTTCTCACAGCGGCAACTCGCCGAATGCCTGCGTATGGGCGCCGAGCGCTTCGGCTGGAGCAGACGCAATGCGCTGCCGGGCAAGACCCGCGATGGAAGCTGGCTGATCGGCATGGGGGTCGCGGCGGCGTTCCGCAACAACCTGCTCCTAACGTCGGCCGCCCGCGTTCGCCTCGATAATCGCGGGGTCGTCACCGTCGAGACCGACATGACCGACATCGGCACCGGCAGCTACACGATCATCGCGCAGACGGCGGCGGAGATGATGGGCGTGCCGCTTGAGAAGGTGGTGGTCCGCCTCGGTGACTCAACATTTCCGGTCTCGAGTGGCTCAGGCGGCCAATTCGGCGCCAACTGCTCGACCGCGGGCGTCTATGCCGCGTGCGTCAAGTTGCGCGAGGCCGTGGCGCGGAAGTTGGGATTCAATTCTCCCGATGTGACGTTCGCGGATGGCCAAGTCCGCTCGGGCAATCGCAGTGTGCCGCTTGCTGAAGCCGCCGGCGAACGAGGTTTGGTCGCTGAGGACGCCATCGAATTTGGCGATCTCGACAAGACTTATCAGCAGTCGACTTTCGGCGGGCATTTCGTTGAAGTCGGTGTTGACGCCGCAACGGCGGAAATCCGCATCCGGCGCATGCTCGCGGTCTGCGCCGCGGGCCGCATCCTCAATCCGAAATCGGCGCGCAGCCAGGTGATCGGCGCGATGACCATGGGCGCCGGCGCGGCACTGATGGAGGAACTCGTGGTCGACAAGCGTTACGGCTTCTTCGTCAACCACGATCTCGCCGGCTACGAAGTGCCGGTCCACGCCGATATTCCGCATCAGGAAGTGATCTTCCTGGACGAGACCGATCCGATGTCGTCGCCGATGAAGGCGAAGGGCGTTGGCGAGCTTGGCATCTGCGGCGTCGGCGCCGCGGTCGCCAACGCGATCTACAATGCCACCGGCGTGCGCGTGCGCGACTATCCGATCACGCTCGACAAGCTCCTCGACCGTATGCCGGATGCGGCGTGACCGCGCGCCCGCATCATTTCGGATTGTCGAGCTTGATGTCGTGCACGTCCTTCGCCTTGGCGATGCACGCGCCGAGCAAGAATCCGAGATCGGTCCCGGTCGACACATAGCGCGCGCCCATGCGCACGAAATCGGCAACGAGATTGGGCCGCGTGGTCAGGCCGCCGACGGCCGCATGCTTGCCGTGGCGGCGGCAGGCCGCGATGGTGATCTCGTAGGCTTTGCGCACGCGGGCATTGTCGTATTGGCCGGGAATGCCCCAGTCGGCGAGCAGGTCGTTGGTGCCGATGAGCACCATGTCGACGCCCGGGACCGCGACGATCTCGTCCGCATTGATCAGCGCTTCGTCGCTTTCAAACTGCACCACCACCATGGTGGCGGCGTCGACCGCGGCATTTGCTTCGGCGGCTGGGAATGAGCGGTATTGCAGATGGGGCAGGGGGCCGGCATTGGAGCGGTCGCCCAGCGGCGGGAATTTGGCCGCCCGCACGTATTGCCGCGCCTCGTCCGCCGTCCGCACATGGGGCGCGATGATGCCGAGTGCGCCGCCATCGAGCACGCGCTGGACCTCGTCGACGCCCGGTACCCGCACCAGGGGCGTCACGCCGACCTGGAGCGCCGCCATGCAGATCTGGCTCGTGGTCTCGAAGGAAAAGCTCGAATGCTCCATGTCCACATAGAGGCTGTCGAAGCCGGCAGTCTTGGCGATGCGAGCGATCTCGATGCCGTGAACGAGGCGCACCGTCATGGAGGCGGCCACCTCGCCGCGTGCGAGTTTTTCCTTCAGATGGTTCCGTAGAACCTCGCTGGCCTTGACCGACATTTTGTCTGCTATCTTGACTGACATGGCCCGCCCGGAGAGATATTGTTGAGGGAAATGGAGACGCCGCCGTGAATTACTCGACCGAATTTGAGTCAATCCGTAACGACGTGTCGGCGCAAGAGTGGCAGGCGCGAACCGATCTTGCCGCCTGCTACCGGCTGGTCGACCAGTATGGCATGACCGACCTCATCTACAACCACATCACCGCGCGCATTCCCGGCACCGAGCATCTTCTGATCAACCTTTACGGCCTGCTCTACAAGGAAATCACCGCGTCGAGCCTGGTCAAGATCGATGTCGAAGGCAACGTCGTCTGGAAGCCCAATACCGATTACCGCATCAACGTCTCCGGTTACGTGATCCACGGCGCCATTCATACGGCGCGGCCGGACGTGGCCTGCGTGCTGCATACCCACACCCGCGCCGGCATCGCGGTTTCCGCGATGAAGTGCGGGCTATTGCCGTTGTCGCAGACGTCGATCCGCTTCGTCGGCCATATCGGCTACCACGACTACGAAGGACCCGCGATCGACACCGATGAGCGGCAGCGCATTGTCCACGACCTCGGGCCCCATGACGCGCTGGTGATGCGCAATCACGGACTGCTCACCTGCGGGGCGACGATCCAGCAGGCGTTCAACACCATGTATCAGCTCGAACTGTCGTGCCGCTCGCAGGTCGACGCCATGGCGGCGCGCACCGATTTGACCATGCCGGGCGAGAACGTTCTGGCGCACACGGCGCACCTCTATCAGCCGGGCACGCGCCGGCCTTACGGTGTGCTCGAATGGCCGGCCATGCTGCGGCTGTTGGCGGCCGAGCAGAAGAGTTCGGGCTATCCGCCGTACTGGCAGTGAGCGAAAAGCGGACATTCAAAGACTGACGCGAAGGGCTAATTCCGACCAAACGGCGTGGCACAAAAATGCACGTTTGGTCTCCACAGATTTGTTTGTGGCGATCGAATAAGCCGGCGGCACCGTCAGCAAAGAAACCAGGGTTCAAGGCGCAAGCGTGCGCGCAACCCGAAAACTCAAATTGTTGTACCGGCTGCCGATGGTGAACGAACCGCGGGCCGCGGAGCGGATGCGGTCCGCATGGCTGTCCCAGGCACCGCCGCGCACGGCACGGCGAGAACAGTTGCCGCCCTCGATCCAGGCCGAGCCATCCGTCGGCGCACCGTCATAATTGCTGTGGGAATAATCCTCCGTCCACTCATAGACGTTCCCCACCATGTCGTAGAGGCCGAACGTGTTGGGCGAAAATGAACCGACGGGAGCCGTTCGCTTGGTGTCCCATTGACTGCCGCACTCGCTGCAGTTGGTCATCACCTTGCCGTCGAGCTTGATATCGTCGCCCCAAGGATAGGCCGTCTGTGTTCCGGCCCGCGTCGCGTATTCGTATTCAGCCTCCGACAGCAGACGATAGGTCTTGCCGGTCATGCGAGAAAGCCAAGCTACGTAGCGCTGGGCGTCCTCCCAAGTGATGTTGATCACCGGTTGCCGTCCGCGGCCGTAGCCGCTGTCATAGATATGCGGATCGCAATCGCCATGGGTAGCGCACGCGTCCCAGTCCGCAAATGTCAGCTCGTACTTGGATACAGCAAAGGGCTTGGCGATCGTCACTTGGTGCGGCGGACCTTCGTTAATTTGCCTGCCCTTCTCGGTTGGCGCCGATCCCATGGTAAATTCGCCTGCGGCGATCACCACCATTTCCGGGCAGTCCGTTGCGCATTCCTTGAAGGAATCTCCCGGCTTCAGCGCCTGCTCGGCCGCTGTGGTCAATACATGGGGCCGAACCTGCGAAACCATGTACGGGCGTATTGCGGTGTAGTAGCGCCAGGACGCCATCAGATTATCGTGTTCCACCCAGGCGGCGAGACCGGTGATGACGCCAAGCGCCAGCACCCCAATCAACAAGCCTGCCAAGAGTTTTCGGCGGTGCGCGAGCTGGCGGCTTTGTACAATAAACTCCCGGTCAACTTCTGGAATATCGTCGGGGCGTTTGGCTAGCCAGCTTTGCGCTTGCGCAAGGGCCAAACCCATGAGCAGCGCATCGTTCTTTGAGTGGTCCGGTATGGTCTGCCAGGCGCGGCATGCGGCTTCCAGGCCATTACGCCAAGCCAGGAACTCTCGTTCCGCGGCGATCCAATCGCGCAGCTTGCCCCAACGCCGAAAAATCGCCTCGTGAGCCACCTCGGCGTAGGTCTCGCCAGCTTCCGAGGTGGCGATGACCAGAAGCCGGTTCGGGTAGTCGGCAAGCTCGGAAGCGAGCCGCCACTCTTCGTCGGAAAATTCCGATCGAGCAGCGCGGCGCCGCGTCGGCTCGCTGCCCTCGCGCACTGTCGCCAATCGCAGCGTCAACACGCGCCGCAGTGCGGCCTCGGAGGCGGGGTGGGCCGCCAGAAATTGGTCGGCACGATACACCAGCACGCCGCCAAGCTCGAAGGATTGCAGATGAAGCCGAAGCACCCCGTCACTCCGGCGAACCATCTGCGTCCACATGTCGTCAAGCGTGTAGGAGAGCAGCGGCAAGGCACCAACGTCCCTGGCGCCATCGTCCGCCGCACGCCGGCTGATGATGTCGACCAGCCCCTCAGTCTCGAACCGCGCCGCAAGCATTTGCGCCGGCCGGGCTACGACTTCGCGTAATTCCTCTTCACCCAGCGGCGGTACGTCGATCTGCTGTCGCGCCCTAAACAGCGGCTTGTCGCTTTGCAGGGCGCCGAGGAAGTCGGACCGCATGCTCATCATGGCGCGCAGGCGCGGATCCGCCAGCGCTTGCACGAGGACCTCAGAAAAGCGACGACGCTGGCTTTCCTCGGCGCGAACGTAAAGCTCTTCGCCTTGGTCGACGTACAGGAAGAAACCGGGCGGTTCGGGCTGCTCGAGTTCCTTGCAGCGGCGCACGGTGGCGTCGATAAGATCGGGCAGCGTGGCCTTGCCGCTCTGTAAAGCCTCCATCCATCCGTACTGCCGTGTTGCGCGTTCGGGATCGGTCGCCGCGAACTGCCACCGGTCGAGGAAGGCTTCCACCAGCGCCTTCAGCGGATCGGTGCCCGGCCTGAATGACAAGAAGCACCATTGCCGGCTGTTCTGAAATGCCGCCGGCCAGGCATTCGGCGCATTCGACTCCTCGGGCCAAGCCTGACGCTTGAGCGCCGCCAACACGCCGGCTTGCGCCAGCGAGGATTTGCCAACGCCGGAATTACCGATCAGCACCGGCAACTGGCCATTCGAACCCGCAAGCGCGGACAGCAACTCGACGGTTTCGCGTTTGCGGCCGAAGAAATAGTCGCTGTCCTTCTCCTCCATGGCCTCAAGGCCACGATAAGGCGACGTGTAACGCCATAATTCGCCTGGGCTTGTGTCTTCACCCGACACCGCATCAAACGTGCGCGCGATGTCCCTCTCGCATGCTGGATCAGGCGAGACGATCCAATGCAGCTGGCGCAGAAATGGAAGCCCAACTCGGAGTCCGCGTCGCAGAAATCACTTCGACGGCAAGCGCGGCTGGTACTCTGCAAGGGTGTGTGGAGACCACGACCAATACCTTCCCCTTCTGCACGCACGCGACCGGCAACTTTTCGTTCCAATCAAGAAGTCAATTCCTTGGTGTTGGTCCTCGGCTGGGTGTCGATGGCAGCCAGCCGTTAGGCGGCAATTGGGCCTTCGAATATCTCGGCGGCGTCGCGGTGCTATTCGGCAACCGAAGCTTAAATGCAAGCCAAAGTCTTTTTGTGACCACTGCCACACCCTTCGTTCCCACTCAGAGTTCGGTGACCGCGCTGTCCGTTTCCAGCACGGTCGGTATATTTAATCTCGATGCGCAAGCCGGGATTTCTTATTGGCTCACTAACAATTTCAAGCTGACGGCGAGCTACAGGTTCGATGGTTACTGGGGTGCACTGACAATTCTCGAGCCCGACGGTGCGCCCGGCCAGCAAGATCGCTTCTACTACGGTCCGATGCTGCGCGGCACGGTGACGTTCTAGCTCCGAGTCGGCGTTTGGGGTTGCGTGGTGCTTGGACAAAATTCGATGAACGAATTGCCCGTTGGCGAGGCCGCGCGCTCCGATAGAGCAGCGAACCCCTTCAGTTCTCTGCAGGAGAGCTTCATTCGCCTGCAGCAGGCCGAACAGCTGCGCCAAAGAGGCAAGTTCGATGAAGCGCAATCAATATGCGAGTCACTTTTGCAACGGCATCCAGACTATGCCGGCGTTCTTCATACGCTTGGGTTAATCGCAGGCGACAGGGAAGATCACCAGCAAGCGCTGAATTATCTGGTGCGGGCTGCCATGTTGAACCCGCACAATTGGATGACGCTGACGGCGTTGAGTGGCGTCTATCTGCGGCTCGGCGCCGTCGAGTTGGCCAAGCAAACGATCGAGCAGGCGCGGCTGATTGAGCCGAAGCAAGCGAGCGTGATTCTCCTCCAAGGCGATATTTTTCGCGAGGACCGCGAATACGAATTCGCGGGCGACGCCTACCGCCAGGCTCTGGCCATCGACCCAAGCCTCGTCACCGCCGCGATAGGACTCGGCTGGTGTCTTGCCGATCTCGGCGAGTACCGGCAAGCCGCGGAGGTTTTCGAAAGCCTCATCCAACGCGGCATACCTTTGGTCGAGCCGCTTCGCGCACTCGCCTCTCTCCCGGCAACTGCGGTTCGCATCGATCTGTTGTCGCAGTTGGACCGCGTGCACAGACAACAGGACGAGAGCGCTGCGCAATTCGAAAGAGCGATTGCGTTCATCCGCGCGACGGGACTTGATCGGGCCGGCCGCCATGCGCTCGCCTGGGAGCAAGCCGTGCAGGCCAACCGCAAAGTTTTCGTTTCCATGCAGGCGAGCCTCCAACGGCTCGATGAGCGACGGCGCGCAAGTCTCGGGTCCCTCCACGAGTATCGCCGGCATCGCGAATTTTGCGGCGGTGGCGATGATGGGCAGCCGATCTCGCTGTTTATCCTTGGGCCGTCGCGAGCCGGCAAGACCACGATGGAAAAGCTTGTGAGTAGCCTTCCCGGCGTCAAGCGCGGCTATGAGAATCCGATTGTTGAAAACGCGGTGCGCCGCACATTCCAAGTGTCGGCACTGCCACCGGACAGCGTGCTCAGTTTTGTTCCTGCACCTGCCTATCCGCTCTGTCGCACACTCTATCGTGAGGAACTCGCGCGTCGATTGGCTGGGGAAATAGTCTTTACCAACACAAATTCGGGTTGTCTCTTCGAGGCGGTTCACATCGCATCTGTGTTGGAAAACGTTCGGTTCATCTTCATGAAGCGGAACATGGAAGATAACTTGTTCCAAATTTTCATGCGCGAGTATCAGGGCGGAAATCCATACGGATACGACCTCAAAGCGGAGCACGAACATATTCTTTGGCACCATCAGATGGCCAATCTAATGGCCGAAAAGTTTCCGGATATTGTTCGGGTCATCCACTACGAGGATATGATCGCTAATCCGATGAATTGCTTGCGGACCGCTGCGGAGTTCTGTGGACTATCTATACCAAATGGCCTGCTTCCCACCGTTGCCGGGGACCCTGACTGCTCGGCACCATACCGGCAACTTATGATGATGGAGCTGGAAGGGTAGGCGGATAGAGGCTCGATCTACGCCCTAAGTCTGCTTTGACTTAACCTCACGCCGAAGCGGCTCACTCGGCGGTGGTTCCCAGTTCTGCGCCTGCTCGTAGCGCTTGGCGTAGCGGTAAAAGGTGCCTTCGAAATTACCGAAGGCGATGACAAAGCCGGCCCAGCCGTCGATGAAGCCGAGCTTGAAAATATAATGTTTCAGGAACGCCCACACGCCGTGGCCCAGCGCGCTTGCCATGGAGACCCGCTTGCCGGCGAGCTTCGGCGCGCCGAGCGACGAATAGCGGTCTGCCTTGCGGATGATTTCCGCCAGGTTGCGGAACGGGAACTGCCAGATAGCATTTTGCAGCGTGCCGACCGGCTTGCCGCCCGTGACCTCAAAGCCTTCGTGCACGGGCTCGAGCGTGTAGCGCATGCTGCCTTTGCGAAAGAGCTGCGGCTGGCGGAAGTTCGGATACCATCCTGAGCCCCGGATCCAACGGCCCATAAAGTAATTGCGGCGCGGCACCCGGTAGAGATCATACGCTGGCTGCCCCGCGAGCAGCCCGAGGATCTCATCGCGCACCTCCTTCGTGCATCGTTCGTCGGCGTCTAGGCTGAAGATCCAGTCGCAACGGCAAGATTCGACGGCGCGATTGCGCAAGTCGCCGAAACCCTGGAACGGCACCTGCACCACGCGCGCGCCCAGGCTTGTGGCGATCTCGGCCGTCCCATCGGTGCTATTGGAATCGACGACGACGATCTCATCGGCCCACAGCACGCTCTCGACGGCGGCTTTGATCTTCTCCGCTTCGTTGAAGCATATGATGTAGGCCGAAATCGTCTGCATGGCCGGCCTGCTTATGCCCGTTCCTTGCGGAGCGAAAGATAGGGTCTGACGTCCTCAAGCACTTGAGCGGGGAGAATGCGCTGCATGCCCTTCTGTGTCCGCCCACCCTCGGGCACGATGGCATGGATGAACCTCGAATATCTAAGGACGGGTGTTGCGCCGAAGAGACCGAAGGCTTCGGTCCCCGTCGCCGCCGCGAGATTCAACGGCCCTGAATCCGTGCCGATGAACAGATCGGCATGACGGAGGAGGGCTGCGGACTCGGCCACCTTCAGATCACAGGCGTTGACCGCGTTGGCTCTTGCCGTATCCGCAATAAAGGTCTCGGCGCGCCCAATATGGGCGGGACCTCCGATCAGGAACACTGTTCCGTTTGTGAGCCCGCACAGTGCGGCCAGGAATTCCGCCCAGTAAGCGGTCGGCCAGTCCTTGTCCGGATGCGAGCCGCCAAGGCCAAGCACGATCCATGGCCGCGGGCAGGCGCTGAATTTGCTGCCGATGGCTGCGAGGAGATCGTCGGCGATGGGCAAGTTTGGTTCGGTCGTCGGCAGCGGCACCTGCATGTCCGCCATCAGCGTGGCCAGCCAATCGATGGGAAAGTCGTGAAAATGGCTCTTGTCGAGGCCCTTGTTGGTGATGAACCAGCGTTGCGGCGTAAAGCCGACGCCGATGCGCTCGGGGATACCGGCAAGAAATCCGGCCACCGCCGGACGCATGGTGCGGTCGAGAATCCACAAGGCGCGAAAATGCTTTCGCCGCAGCAGCGCGATGAGTTTGATCAAATTGATGCCGCGCTGCAATTCGGAGCCGGCATTGTTGAAATAGAGCACCTCGGCGACAGTCGGTTCCGCAGCCAGGAGTTCGCGCGCGCTGCTTGTCGGCGGCGCGAGAAACGTCACCTTGCCGCCGGGCGATACCGCCGCAATGGCGCGGATGAACGGCAAATGCCAGATGACGTCGCCAATTCCCGGCTTGGGCTGAATGACAGCGTTTGGCGTCACGTCGATTGCCGCGCAGAATGTGACAACACAGCCATCTTATTCAAAGGCAGTGGCGACGATCAACGCGCGCAAGCGAATGTCCGGCGCCGCGCCGCATCGCAATCATGCGGGCGCCAGCGTGGTGCCGAGAACGCTCTCCGCGCGCTCGATCACGGCCTGCGCGGGGAGATCGTTCATGCAGGCGTGCCCGTGCGGGCAGCGGTTGAGCCGGCGCAGATAGCAAGGCGAGCAGGGCAGCTCGGCGCGTACCACTGCGTTATCGCGATGGTAGGGACCGGCCCAGATCGTGTCGCTCGGACCGAACAGGCTGACGACCGGGCGGCCGAGGGCGACCGCGAGATGCATCGGTCCGGAATCGTGGGCGATGCAGATCGCCGCGCGGCCGATCAGGGCTGCGAGCTCGCTGATCGACGTTTCACCCGTCAGATCGACAATGCCTGGAGCCAGGCGCGCGATGTTGCCCCCGACATGGCGTTCGCGCGGAGCGCCGACCACGACCACGGCGTGTCCGCGCTGCAGGAAATGGCGCGCGACCTCGGCGGATTTTTCATCGGGCCAGCGCTTGGTCTCCCAATTTCCGCGCGGCGCGATGACCACGAATTGTTTGTTGGCGATGCCGTGCTGGCGCAACAAGGCGTCGACGCGGTCGTGGGCGGCTTGCGGAATCCGAAACGAAAAATCGGCCGGGCCGGTGTCGAAACCGAGCAGCTTTCCGACGCTCAGATAGTGGTCGATCACGTGCACATCGAGGGTCGGCAGCGGAATGTAGTGCGTATAGAACAGCCAGGCTCCCTCGCGTGCGCCCTGCCAGGCATGCTTGCGGAAGTCGTCCGTTACTTTGCGCGAGTTGGCCCAGACGCTGGCGCGCTGTTTGTCGAAGCCGATGCGTACCGGCGCGCCGGTCGCAAATGCGAGGAATGCGCTGCGCGATTGGCCGTGCAGGTCGATGACCATGTCGTAGCCGGCCGCGCGCAACGTCGCTGCGAGCTGCGCGTAACTCTTGAGCGCCGGCCATGCCCAGGGTGGCGCGCTCGAATCGCGCATAAAGTCGATCACGTTATGCAGCGCTGGGTGATACTGCAGGAGTTCGCCGATCGCGGGCGTCACCAGCCAGTCGATTTGCGCATTTGGGTGGCGCCGCCGCAACTTGTTGAGCACCGGCAGCGTGTGCACCACGTCGCCAACGGCCGACAATTTGATCAGCAGAATTTTGGAAAAGTCGCGGCTACGAAGCTCGTCCGGAGTCAAAGTCATCGAGCTAGGCGCGGCCCGGCAGGATCATCTGCAGCATGCGCTTGAACGACGCCGAAGTGTGGTGGCGCAGCATGGCGATTTGCCGGTTCCCCTGGGAGGTCAGCCAGTTGAACTGGATGACGCGGCGCTCGCCGTCGAACGGCTCATGGCCGTGCCAGGAATTGTTGCTGCGCTTGAATGCGAGCAGCGTTCCGGCGACCGGCGGCACTTCGGTGATGATGTCGTTGAGATCGTGGCCGGACCGCAGCAGGCGCAACCGCCCGCCAGTCTGTTCCCAGCTCGGATTCATATAGATCAGCACGGTAATGATTTTTGTCTTCGAGTCCGTGTGGATCTTGCCGTCGCCCGGGTCGCAGCGCCCGCGCACCGTGGTGATCGTGGGGCGGCCAGACAGATCGATGCCGAATTTCTCTTCAAAGGCCTCGCGAAAACGCTCGCCCTCCAGTTCGTCGAGAAGGGTTTGGAAGGCGGGACCGAAGACGACTTGATCGGTCGGGAAACTGCCGGGCGAAGAAATCTTCGGATAGTCGGCGTTGATCGCGGTCAGTCCGGCTTCGCTGACGAATCCGGGCACGACCAGATGCTCGAACGGCTCGCGCACCAGCGGAGTCGCCTGTAAGGCCTCAAGTCTCAGATAATCCGCCATGTTTCCGGCCTCCGCGCCCCCGAAGCAGACATTATCACTCTGCCCGCGAGGGGTAAATGAAAGGCAACCTCGGCGGCGGCCGGGAGCGTGTTCAGTGTCCGCGCGCTTCGCGAATCGCCTGCCACACCCGTTCCGGCGTGGCCGGCATTTCGATGTGGCGCACGCCGAAGTCCGACAGCGCATCGACGATGGCGTTGATCACTACGGCAAGTGCCGGAACGGTGCCGCCTTCGCCGGCCGGCCGGATGCCGAGCGGATGGGTGGTCGAGGGAACCTCGCTCAGTTCGGTGACGTAGGGTAGGAGATCCGAAGCGCGCGGCATGGCGTAGTCCATGAACGAACCCGCCAGCAATTGGCCGCTCTCGGGATCGTAGTGCGCATGCTCCATCAGCGCCTGTCCGACCCCTTGGGCGATGCCGCCGTGCACTTGGCCGTGAATGATGAGCGGGTTCACGGCGCGACCGACGTCGTCAACTGCGACATAGTTGACGATGCGCACCGCGCCGGTTTCGACATCGACCTCGACCTCGCAGACGTGGGCGCCATAGGGGAAGCTCGCCTCCGGGATGGTCTTGTCACAGACGGCGGCCAGCGGCCCGCGCAAATCCTCGGGCAGGTCTTTGCGCTCCTGGGCGGCGCGCGCCACCTCGAACAGGCCGATCGTGTGATTGGTGCCCTTCACGGTGAAGCGGCCGTTTTTGAAGTCGATGTCGGCGGCGGCAGTTTCCAGAAGATGCTCGGCGATACGGGTGGCTTTCTCGATGATGTCGTCGGAGGACTTCTTGATGACGATTGAGCCGAGCCGCATGCCGCGGCCGGAATGGGCGCCGCCGCCGAACGTGACAATGTCGGTATCGCCGGCGATGAAGCGCACCGACTCGATAGGCACGCCGAGCCATTCGGTGATCAATTGCGCGAAGCTTGTCTCGTGGCCTTGGCCTTGCGAAACCACGCCGATGACGAGATCGACAACGCCCTCCGGCTTGACGGTGATTTCAGCCCTTTCCCGCGGCACGCCGGTTGCCGTATCGACATAATTTCCGATGCTGATGCCGCGATATTTGCCGCGTTTTTTTGCTTCGGCGCGGCGGCGCTTGAACCCGGTCCAGTCGCCGAGCCGCAGCGCAGTGTCCATGACGCCGACGTAATCGCCGCTGTCGTATTCCATGCCGAACGGATTTTTGTACGGCATCTCCTTTTCGGTCACCAGATTGCGACGGCGGATCGCGACGCGGCCGAAGCCGTGGTCGCGCGCGGCGAGATCGATCAGCCGCTCCATGACGAAAATGACTTCCGGGCGGCCGGCGCTGCGGTAAGGCCGGGTGGGAGACGTGTTGGACACCGTGGCGCGGGCGCGGAAATGCGACGCCGGCATCCGATAGATGCTCGACATGATCTCCACGCCCTTTTGCACCATGGAGAAATTGGTGGTGTGGCCGCCGAGGTTGCCGAGATTGGAGCCGCGCATGCCCAGGAAATTGCCCTTGGCGTCGAGCGCCAGCTCCGCCTCGACCGCGAGATCGCGCGCCTGATAGTCGGACAAAAACGACTCGTGCCGTTCGATGATCCATTTCACCGGGCGGCCGAGTTTTTTCGCCGCCCACGCCACCAGCGCGAACTCGGCATAGATCATGCCGCGGGTGCCGAAATTTCCGCCGACGTCGCCCATGAGAACTCGCACCTTCTCGGCGGGAACGCCGAGGATAGTGGCGAGATCTTCCTTCAGTCTCACGGCACCGCCGTTGCCGGCATAGACGGTATAGCGTCCCGTCTCGGCATCGTAGGCGGCGAGTGTGGCGCGCGGCTCCATAGGTACGCCGGTCACCCGCTGCACCCAGGTCTCGAAGCGCGTCACGTACGCGGCGCCGGCGAAAGCGGCGTCAGTCGCCTCGGCATCGCCGAGCTGGGCGTCGAGGCTGACGTTCGACTGGGCCGTCTCGTGTACGCGCGGCGCGGCCTGCCGTGCCGCCGCCACGGTCTCGACCACCGCGGGCAGCGTTTCGTAATCGATCTCTACCCGCTCGGCGCCGTCCTTTGCCGCGTAGACGGTTTCCCCCACCACCATGGCCACCGCCTCGCCGGCGAAGCGCGCCTTGTCGGTCGGCAGCGGGTAATGCGGGGCGGTGAACATCTTGGTGTCGTGCCGGCTGCGGAGTTGAATTTCGGCCGGATGCTGTGACCACACTTTGTGCGGGATCGGATTGAGGCCGTCGGCGATGAAGTCGGCGCCGGTGAGCACCGCGAGCACGCCGGGCGTCTTCAGCGCTTCGTCTTTCCGGATCGAGCGGATGCGGGCATGGGCGTGCGGCGAGCGCAGCATCACGGCATAAACCTGGTCCGGCAGGTTCTCGTCCGCGGTGTAGCGGCCGGCGCCGCGCACCAGCCGCAGATCCTCACGGCGGCGCACGGGTTGGCCAATGCCGGTGCCGGTAGCGGCCTCGCTCATGAACGTCCTCGCTTCCGTCGGGGCTCGGGGGCGGCACGATAGGCCCATCCGTAGACCCCTTCAACGATATGGCGCACGGGGAGGAGGAGGGCGCCATGACCGGCGCTTCGGAGCGAACGCTGAGCGCTAGCCAATGCCATTGCGCACCGCTAGCGGGGATTCCGGGCGCCGAAGCCGTGATCATCAAAGAAATTGGGCACTTCCCCAGAAAGGCGCGGCCGCTTGAGGATCGTTACTGCAGCCGTCCCTCACGCCGCTTGATGACAATCATCCGCAGCGCAACCGTACTGAAGATGGCGCGGCGCGCGGCCCAGGTTTGCAGCTCCTTGCGAACGGCGTCGAAATCGAATGCGAACATGCGGGATCGTTCGCACAGGTCGACCCAAAGGCTATAGACCGCGAGCAGCTTGCTGGCGGTGAACGGGCCGGTCTGGGCGGCCGTCACGCAGTCATCGCGTTCGACGATCCATCCGCTGTCTGTTTGTGCCAGAAGCTGATGCGGACTCGCCAGCAGCCGCGGCTTCAGCGAGCCGTGGTCGGCGCTTACCCGGGCGAATGTGTGCAGCATATCGGTGAATGCCGGCAGCGGCGGAAAATTGGCGCTGCGCGCCAAGTCGGACTCGATGATGAGCAGGCTCCCCGATGGCTTCAGCAGACGCCCAGCCGCGGCGAGGATCCCGTCGAGGTCCTTCAAATGCTGGACCACGAAACGCATGATGATGAGATCGAACTGTCGCGCCGGACAGTAGGCGGCTATGTCGCCAACCGACAAGGATACAGCCGGATAGCGGTCCATGCCGCGCGCGATCAATTCAGGAGAAATGTCGACGCCGCAATACGCTTTCTCCGGAAAAAACTGCTGCAGACGGGACAGATAATATCCGTTGCCGCATCCGGCATCGAGAATATCGGTCGCGTTCTTGAAGGCAGGCAGCGCGAGCAAAAACTCAAGCTCCTGCGGGAAGGCTAGGTCGACCTGGTATTCAAGCAGAGTGTCCCAGTCGTTCGCCGAGCGGGGCTCGGCGGTGGCGAGGAACTCTTTGTTTGCTTTCGTCGCCAGCTGCATTTGGGACTCAATTTTGGCCCGCGAGGTAGGGGACCAACGCGGGAAGAGCTGCTATCTATCGCCTAGTGGGTGCGATGGTCGTCGATGCACGTATTCATGAGCGGCGCGGCGATGGACTTCGTGAGTTCTTCGCTCGCCATCCGCAAGCACTCAATGACGACTGCCGGAAGGCCAAGTCGCACCGCCTCCTCTTCGGAGTACCTAATTAGCAGGACCAGCGCCTCAACATCCTTTTCGGGCATCATCCCTTGTCTCCGTTGGCGATTCCAGGTCGCCAAGTTGCCCCGCTGAACCATTCGATAAGCTGATCGGTGGGGACGACGTCAGCGTAACAGGCGATAATTTCGGTGACGTAGGCGTGAGCTGCCGAGGATGCGAGCGTTCCCAGGGCAGGCGTCCACGATGCGTCAGCCACGTAGGTGATGCGGTGCTTGCGATGAAAGCCGTCGAGCACCGTTGCAAGGCACGCGCCGTGGCCGGTCAGCCCGGCCAGGACGAGGTGCGGATTTTCGATATTGTCGACAACGGATACGAAGTCTTTCGCCGCGTAGCAGGACGGAAGCTGCCGGTCGAAGCTCATCTCCGATGGCCGCGGCCGGAATTCTTCTATCCAACTGGCAAACGGCGTGGCGGCATTGAGGAGCGGGGTCTTCCACAATTGACGGAAGTGGGAGATCGACATGCGGTTCTGCCGCGCGAACGACAGCAAGCGGCGGCAGTTTTCCATCCACGGCGTCAGCTGCTCCAGCGCCAGAGGCCTGCCTTGGACGATGTATTCGACCTGAAGGTCCGTGAAACAGATGAGCGGCTCGTCCCTTTGCGGCTGTCGTTTTTGAAACGGAAGAATCTGCATACGCGGTAAACGGCTACGCCGCCTTCTGACCGTTGAGGGGTGAGGTGGCGGGGCGCGCCGCCGATCGGTCGAGCACACCCGGCAGGTGCCATTCGCCTTCAGGCCGGATGATGACGTAGGGATCGCTGTCGATCGTGATGGGGTCGTCGTGCGGATCGAGCTCGATGACCATTTCGGTGTAGGAGAAATCCGAGAATACGAGTTTTCGATTGGAGCCCAGCGGCTTGGCGCCAAAGTGCGCCCAGAAATTCACCAGCCGGTCCTGCGCGTGCCCGTAGATGCGCCGGAAGCCCTTCTTGCGCGCCAGTTCAATGCCGGCGCGCACGGTCTGAAACGCCAGACGCGTCTTGCGATATTCGAGCCGCACCGCCAGCCGTTCGAGCTTGCAGAAGTCGCCGAAGAACCTGGCGCGAATGCACGCGGCCGGCTCGTTGCCCATGTAGCCGATCAGGTGTGTCGCGCAGAAATCGTTGCCATCGAATTCTTCGCCGTAAGGACAGACCTGATCGCTCATGAAGACGCTGGCGCGGATGGCGACGACCTGCATGAGGTCGGCCATGGAGCGCGCCACTCGCACTCCGATGGGGCGGCCTCGTTGCTGCCCGCCGGGCGAGTCCGATCCGGTCCCGGCTGTCGCGTAGAGAGGCGTATGGTCTGACATTCGCTTTGTATCCGTGCTAGGCCGCAAGCGGCGATCGAACCGCTCGGTTCTTGATGCGTACGTAGACAAGGAGATCGCTGTCGGGGCGGACCGGCCGAAACCCGAGGTTGAAGTCCAACCGCTGCGCGGCGGCTCCTATGGCGCGGGCGTAAAGGTTCGCCGAGTCGAAGGGCGGCTGCTGCAGGCGACGGCTCATGCCGCGGATGCCCTCAGCGGCGGTGCCGCGTGCCACCACGGCCCACTTGTAAATGGCGGCAACCGGCTCGCCCGGGCTGGCGAGGCAGTCCATGAGCGGGTCGGAACAGTCGAGCTCGCCGGCGAGCAGTCTTCGCTGGCCGTCGGCGTTGAGCAGGAGCATCGCGTAAATTCCGACCAGCTTGCCGGAGCTGCGGAACGACCACACGTTGTCTGGGTTTTTTGTTTGCACGCGCACAACTGCCGATTGTGCAGCGGCGAGACTCGGTATCTCCGTCGCGGCCATTCGCACCAATTCGGGTATCTCATCGACCTCCGCGGCACGGACGACGACGCGACGGACCGGCAATTGGCCTAATTTGTCGAACTCCCGTTTCATGCGGGCCCTTGCTCATAAAGAATCCACGCGTGCGATGGCGCGCCGGATTGCAAACAGAAACTGATGCGATCTAGAGTTCACTGACAATCTGCCATTCAGGCGGGGGCCTGTATGCCGTTACGGGTGCAACGGGGTGCTGCAAAGACGCAGCGTGAGGAGTTGGCCACCCCAGGCGGCTTTGACTGGGATTGGAATGACGTCCGGCTGTTCCTTGCCTGCGTTAAATTCGGCAGTCTGCGCAAGGCGGCCCATGAACTGGGTCTGAACTCGTCAACCGTCACCCGCCGCATCGATACTTTCGAACAGCTTCTTCAAGTGAGGCTTCTGAACCGGCTACACGAAGGCGTCACCCCGACGCCAGCTGGACAGTCTATCCTCGAGAGTGCGGAACAAATGCAATCGGCGTTCTATGACGTTGTGCGTAACACGATCCCATCCAGTATTCCTAAGCGCGCGTTGGTGCGGCTCTCGATCACCGAGGGCCTCGGAACTTTTTGGGTGACGCCACGGCTGGTCGACTTTTCGCGGCAATACCCAAACATCCTCGTTGACCTGCGTTGCGCCATGGAGAGCGCCGACGTGCTGCGCATGGAGGCCGACGTTGCCGTGCAATTCGTACGGCCGACCGCGCCCGGCCTTATGGTCAGGAAGCTCGGACGGCTGCACGTCTATCCGTTCGCAGGGCCGAGCTACGCGGAACGCTACGGATTGCCGAAGAACAAGGCCGACATGATCAATCACCGTTTGATCCAGCAAGCGGGTCCGCAGGTCGACGCCAGCGCTTGGGCGCAGCTGTTGGGCATTCCCCGTATCGACGAGAATGTTGGCATTCGATCGAACGCCAGTACGGTCGTGTTTTATGCGATCGAACGTGGCGCCGGCATCGGCGCACTGCCGACATTTGCCTGCGCACTTGATGCTGCCGTCGTACCGGTCGACATTGGCATCAATCTCTCCTTTGACATTTGGCTGACCTATCATCCTGATGCGCGCAAAACCAAAGAAATTGCCACAGTGATCGATTGGATCCGGAGCATTTTTGATCCTCAGCACTATCCATGGTTCCGGGACGAATTTATCCATCCGAAAGACTTGATTGCGAAGGCGCCGCGTGACGTGGGGTTGCATTCGGTCAAAGGCTTTTTCACCGCAAAGCCGTTTGACCGCTAGCAGTCGCGGGCGGTCCGGATTCCACGGGGGCAGGGATGTGGAAGGAAGCAGCACGCACGCGCAACGGCCACGTCTTTCACGTGGCCGCTGCCGCGATCGATGAGACGCTGGAAATCACCGTCATCGCACCGCTGATGGGCGTGCCATCCGGCACGAAGTTGCCGGCGATATACGTGTTCGATCCCATCCTCATGCTGGACTTGGTGAGCGGAGCCAAGCAGCTGTTCGATATCTTTTCGGGCGGAGCAGTCCCGGCCGCTTACGTAATCGGCGTTGGTTATGCCGATCCCGATCCGGCCAGCCGCCGCCTGCGCGATTGCACGCCAACCGTGGCGGCGCTGCCTGCCGGCCTCTTACACCCGAATGCCTTGGGCTCCGGCGGGGCGGGGCGCTTCCTGGATTGTTTGCGACAGGAGATCATTCCTCATCTGGAACAGAACTATCCGCTCGATCCGTCCGGGCGGATGCTGGTGGGGTATTCGATCAGCGGTTTGTTCGGCGCCTATACGTTGTTGACGCGTCCGGACAGCTTCGCCCGCTACCTACTTATTTCGCCGTCCTTGTGGTGGGACAATTCGTGGATTTTCAGGCAGGAGGCGAGTTGGGCA
Source organism: Xanthobacteraceae bacterium (assembly GCA_049584975.1). Taxonomy (GTDB): domain Bacteria; phylum Pseudomonadota; class Alphaproteobacteria; order Rhizobiales; family Xanthobacteraceae; genus BOG-931. The sequence goes on from JBAUYV010000496.1 coordinate 43,400, forward strand.
AGCGCGCATACCGATCTCCCGGCCAAGGTGATGCTGGTCGTGGGCGAGGCGGAAGAACGGCCAGGCGGAGGCTGGCCCAATCTCAGTCTGCCTGACGAGGTCGGGCTGGCATTACGCCAGGTGACTAATACGCGGGAACTGGGCCAGAGATTGGCAAGTAGAAACTATCCGGGATTGCATCTGAAAACGATGATCGTTCCCGACGGCTATCACATCACAGCGCTGCCCGGAGAGATCAGCCTGGGCCTGGTCGAAGCGTTTGCGATGTGAGCGTCGGGCGCAAGCAAGTCCGCAATCAATGACTTCAGTTGGCCTGGATGCCGGCAAACTTGATGACCTTGGCCCATTTCTCGGTTTCGTCGACGATCAGTTTGCCGAACTCGGCGGACGACATGGGAAGGGCCGTCGCCCCGAGATCGGCGAACCGCGCCTTGATGGCGGCGTCGGCCAGACCGGCATTGATCGCCGCATTGAGCTTGTCGATCGTTTCTGCCGGCGTCCCTTTGGGCACGACGACTCCATTCCAGGTGCTTGCTTCGTAGCCCAGCACAAATTCACCGATGGTTGGTAGGTCCGGCAACGCTTCCGAGCGCGTCGCGGTGGTGACCGCCAAGGCGCGCAGCTTGCCGGCGCGGATGTGGCCGATCGAGGCCGGCATCAGGTCGAACATGACCTGCACCTGCCCACTGAGCAGATCGATCAGCGCCGGCGCCGAACCGCGATATGGCACGTGACGCATCTCCACGCCGGTCATGAACATGAACAACTCGGCGGCCATGTGTTGCGTGGCGCCGATGCCGCCTGAGGCAAAGTTGAGCTTCCCTGGATTGGCTTTGGCGCAGGCGATGAATTCCGGAACGGTGGCGGCCGGAACGGAAGGATGCACTTCCAGGACGTTGGGCACCCGAAACGTTCCGGCGACGGGAGCGAAGTCGCGGATAAAATTGAAATTCAGGTTCTGGTAGAGCGTTGCGTTGTTGGCGTTGGCGGACGTGCACCACAGCAGTGAGTAACCGTCGGGCGCCTCCTTGGCGACCAGTTCGGTGGCGATATTGCTGGCCGCGCCGGGCCTGTTGTCGAACACGAACGGCTGGCCGAGCTTTTCCGACAGCCATTGCGACATCAGCCGGCCGATCACATCGGAAGCGCCGCCGGCCGCAAAGCCGAGCAGTACATGCACCGGCCGCGACGGGTAGGGCGTCTGCCCTCGCGCGGCGGCAAACGACGCGGCAAGCGCACCGGCGCCTGATGCCAGTTTCAGAACATGGCGGCGCGAGAAGGCTGTCAGCCGATACACCGCCGCGGTCGAACCGTTGCTCATTGCGTCCTTACCGTTCATCCCGGGCGCGCCGTCCCTCAACCGTTGAGATTTTCACGCAGCGTCGAACCGGCATATTTCTTCTTCGCCAGCCCTCGGCGCTGCAGCTCAGGGACGACGTATTCGACAAATTCTCGGATGTTGTCCATGGCCGAATAGCCGCGGCCCAGGATGAAGCCGCCATTGGCGCCGGTCTCGAAGTGCAGCTTCTCCAACGTATCGGCGATCTTTTTCGGCGTGCCGGTGGCGACCAAAATGCGATCGACCAGAAAGCGCCGGCCGAACTCCTGTAGCGGCTGATTGGGATCGGTGGTTTTCAGCAGCTCTTCGAAACTGCCGAGGTTGCCTTTCTGCGCCCGCACCTCGTCGGCGAAGTCCACGAGCCGCATGCCGGCCTTGGCGGTCGAAAAATCGACGCCGTATTGGGCCGACATTTCGACCAGTCCGGCCTCCGGCGGAATGGCGTCCAGATAGCGCCGCTCCTTTTCTTGCGCATCGGCGTCGGACTCGGCCACCTGGATACGGATCGACCAAAGAATGCCGATGTCGCGCGGCCTGCGCCCGGCGGCGGCGAGCGCCGCGTCGAGCGCCTGCCGGTGCTGTTGCATGCTCGGCAGTGTCCGCCGCGTGCTGAACTGCAGCTCCGCATAGGTGGCCGCAAGGTTCATGCCCGGTCCGGACAGGCCGGCCTGGATCACGACCGGCCGTCGCTGCGGCGAGGGCAGGGCCGGAAGCGGACCGCGCACGTTGAAGTAGCGGCCGCGATGATCGATCCGATGCACCTTTTTCGGATCGGCGTAGAAGCCCTTTTCGCGATCGAGCACGAGCGCGTCCGGCTCGATGCTGTTCCATAGCTTGAACGCGACGTCGAGAAATTCGTGGGCACGAATGTAGCGTTCGTCGTGATCCATCATTTCGTCGAAGCCGTAGTTCGCTGCCTCGTTCTTGTAGGCCGACGTTACCGCATTCCAGGCGATGCGGCCGCGGGTCACGTGATCGAGCGCATTGAACAGGCGCGCGCAGTGGAATGGGTGATGATAGGTGGTCGATAACGTCAAGGCGAAGCCCACGCCCGATGCAGCCTTGGCCATCAACGGGATCATCGGCGTCATGTCGTGACGCGGCCATTTTGCCCCATAGCGCACGACCGCCTCATGGCTGCCGCCGTAGTCTTCGGACGTGCCGCCGGTGTCGCCGAAGAACAGCATGTCCATGATCCCACGCTCGGCGACGCGGGCAAGATCTTCGTAAAACTCCGAAGTGCTGTAATAGGGATAGCCGACCCAGGAGCCCGGCATCCGCCAGAGGTAATCGGTATGAAGAAATGAAATATCGGCCGCCAGGTGAATGGATTCGGATTCCGACAACGTGTCATTCCCTCAATGGCGCGCGGCGAAGCGGTCGCGATCGTGCGGCCGCCAATAGTCGACGGTGGGGCCGGCGGGGATGATGCCATTGGCGCCGACCGGGCCAGCCTTGCTGAATACGCCGCGCTTCATGCCGGCGATGTCGCAAATGTCGGCGATGCCCGGCGTCTGGTACAGCTCGCGAAAATAGTTTGAGAGGTTTGGATACTCGTCGAGCCGGCGCAGGTTGCATTTGTAGCCCACGTAATAGCATGGGTCGAAACGCACCAGGCTGGGAAACAGCCGCCAGTCAGCCTCGGTCTCGACCTCGCCGCACAGATAGCGCTGCCGCGAGAGCCGCTGCTCCAAACCGTCCAGCGTCTCGAACAACAATTTTACCGAACCGTCATAGGCCTCCTGCGAGATCGAATAGCCGCAGCCGTTGACGGCATTGTTCACGCCCTTCAGCACCAGGGTGTTGGTGGCGTCGATCTCGGGGCGCAGCGGTTCCGGATAGTAATTCGGCGTCGGTTCCGCGACGCCGGCGAATGCGGTGTTGAACATGCGAATGATTTCGGAGGACTCGTTGTTGACGACGCGGCGCGTCTTCGAGTCCCACAAGGTTGGCACGGTCACCCGCGTGGTGCAGGCCGGATCGGCGATCGTATAAAGCTCATGCAGCCAGTGCACGCGTTGGTCGGTTCCGGGCACGACGTGGCCTGTTTCTCCGAATGACCAGCCCTGGCCGTCGACTTCTTGAAAAGTGTTGGTCAGCGTCACGAACGGCTCGAGCTTCTTGAGCGTGCGCATCAGCGTGGCGCGATGCGCCCACGGACAGGCGACCGCGCAGTAAAGGTGATAGCGGCCGGGCTCGGCGGGAAAGGCGGCGCCGGCGTCGCTGCTGATGCGATCGCGGAAGATCGACTCGCGCTTGAAGTACAGCCCCTTGTCGTCGTGATTGAAGAGGATGTTCTCCTTGCGCCACTTGCCGTCGACGAGCTGTCCCATTCACCGTCTCCTGCGCGATGCGCCGCGTTCCACGTCTTGGTAATTTGGCTTGGCCCGATTTGGGCCGTCAATGTCTGCCTTTTGTAGCGCCTTTTCCGCGCCCCAGAGCGTCAGATAGCATGGCCGGTCTGCACGTAATGAAGGCGGTTGCGCATTGTTGCCAGCGGTGGGCCGTGGCAGGAAGGGCGCGAGGCGTATTCCATGACGGGCTCGAGCGACTGCTCCGGCAGGGCGGCAACGAACGCTCCAACACAACGAGATCGGCCTTTGCGAAGGGGAGCGTCACGCCGTGTTCCATAGCGTCGACTTTCTTCTGCGGCCTAAATCCATCGCCATCATCGGGGCGTCGGATTCGAGCCGCGGCGGCTGGGCGCAATCGATCTACGAGAATCTCGAATTTTGCGGCTTTCCGGCAAAAATCTATCCGGTCAATCCGAAGCGCCGCGAAGTATGGGGCCGGCAGGTTTATCCCGACTTTGCCTCCATTCCCGAGCCGGTCGATCTGGCGCTGACCATCATTCCGACGGCTTTCGTTACCGAGGCGCTGGCCGAAGCGAGCGCGCACGGTCTCAAATGCGCGCTGGTCTATGCGGCGCAATTCGGCGAAGGCGGCGATGCCGAGGGCCGCAAGCGCGGGCAGGCGCTGCTCGATCTTTCGGAGAAGCACGGCTTGCGGATTTCCGGCCCGAACTGCATGGGCGCGCTGTCGATCCGCGAAAAGCTCCTGCTCTATCCGGCCAAGCGCGTGCGCGCGCTTAAGCCCGGCTCGGTCGGCGTCGTGTTTCAGTCCGGCGGCACGTTTCAGTTCTGGCTGCAGCAGGCGTCGCTGCGCGGGCTCGACTTCTCCTATGCGGTGTCGAGCGGCAACGAACTCGATCTCGATCTCGCCGATTACATCAACTTTCTGGTCGAGGACGAGCACACCAAGATCATCGCCTGCCTGGTCGAAGGCATCCGCCGGCCGCAAAGCTTCCTGGCGGCAGCCGCCAAGGCGCTCGCGGCACGCAAGCCGATCGCGCTTGTCAAAGTCGGGCGCAGCGAGCGCGGCAAGGCGGCGACCGCGAGCCACACCGGCGCCATCGCCGGCGACGATCAGGTCTTTGATGCCGCATGCCGGAAATACGGCGTCGTGCGTTGTCCTTCGCTCGACGACCTGATCGAGACTTGTCTCGCCTTCACGCCGGGCCGCCTGCCGAAAGGCAATCGCATCGCCATGGTCGGGTATTCGGGCGGCGCCAAGGGCCTGGTGCTCGACTACGCCAGCGACGAAGGCGCCGTCATGGCGCCGCTCACGCCCGAGACCAAGGCCAAGCTGCCAAGCATGATCGATCCGGGGCTTGCTCCCGAGAACCCGCTTGATGTCGGCGCGGCGGTTGGTGTGCTGGCGGCGAAATTCGCCGAGATCTGCAAGGTCATGTGCGCCGATCCGACGGTCGATCTCATCACCGTGCAGGCTCTCGTTCCGGTCAATCCCGACGATCCCAGCGATCCCGCCCCGCTGCACAGTGTCATGGCGTCGACCGACAAGCCGGTCCTCGGCTTCGGGAGGATGGCGCAAAACACATCCGAGATCAGCCGCAAATATCAGAGCGAGACCGGCGTGCCCTTCATTCAGGGCCTGCCCGAAACGGTGCGGGCGCTGCAAAGCCTGGTCCGCTACGCCGAGGCATTGCGGCGCGGCATTGCGCCACCCGCGGAGCCGCGCGGCCGCGCTGAAAATCTCGCTGGCCCGGCGTTCGATAGGCTGCTGGCGGCGCACGGTTTGCCGGCGCCGAAGAGCGCGCTAGCGAAAACGCCGGGAGAAGCTGCGGCCTGCGCGGCGGGCGTGGGCTTTCCTGTCGCCGTCAAGATCGTGTCGCCGCAGGCCAGCCATAAGACCGAAATCGGCGGCGTCGCTCTTGGCCTGCGCGACGCGGCCGCAGTGAACAGCGCAGCCACCGCCATGGCGGGGCGGCTCGCAAAGCACGATCCGCAAGCCGAGCTGCAGGGTTTTCTTGTTCAGGAAATGGTCGACGGCCTCGAAGTCATTCTCGGCGTCCGGCACGATCCGCAATTCGGGCCGTTCATGCTGTTCGGGCTTGGCGGCGTGCAGGTGGAGATCTTGAAGGACATCGCCATCCGCCTGCTCCCGATTGACGACATGGCGGCACATGAGATGATCCGTTCGTTGCGCGGCGCCGCGCTGTTCGATGCCTTCCGCGGCCGGCCCAAGCGCGATATCGGCGCCGTGGTGGCGGCCATGACCGGACTGTCACGCCTGTTCATCGATCATCAGGCGTGGCTCTCTGATCTGGAGATCAACCCGCTGATCGTTCTTGCCGAAGGCGAGGGCGTGCGCGCCGCTGACGTGCGCGCCGTTGCGCGAAAGCCTTAAAGGAGCCGGCACCATGGACACGGCCATCACCACCGACGATCTGAACTTCGATCTTCCCGAAGAGATCCGGATGCTGCGGGACACGGTCCGCAAATTTGTCGACCGCGAGCTTATTCCGATCGAGCGCACCGCCCGCGTCAACAACAAACTCAAGCCCGAGATACGCGCGGACCTCGTCGCCAAGGCGACCGCGCTTGGGCTTTCCGGCTATGATGTGCCGCGCGAATACGGCGGGCTCGGCATGGGGCTTGTCGCCAAGGTGACGGTGTGGGCCGAGCTGAGCCGCAGCATCGCGTTGCCGTCCCGCGGCGTCGATGTTTTCGGGCCCAATGTCAGCCCGATCCTCTATCACCTCAACGAAGCGCAGAAGGCCAAATATCTGCTGCCGACCATCCGCGGCGAGCTCAACTGGTGCCTGGCGCAGACCGAGCCCGATGCCGGCGGCGATCCCGGCAGCATGCGCACGACCGCGGTGCGGCAGGGCGATCATTATGTCATCAACGGCGCCAAGCGCTTTATCACCGGCGCCGACGAAGCCCATTACGCCCAACTCATTGCCGCGACCGATCGCGCCAAGGGCTCCCATGGCGGCATCTCGGCCTTCATCGTCGACATGAAAACGCCGGGCGTGAAGTTGTTGCGCTCGCAGGAGCTGGTGATCGACGATCGCCCTTGGGAGATCGCCTTCGAAAACGTCAAAGTGCCGGTCGAGGACCGCATCGGCGAAGAAGGCGACGGCTTCAAGCACGCGCAGCATTGGCTCAATGTCGGCCGCATCCGGCACGGTGCGCGCAGCCTCGGCGTGATCGAGCGCTGTCTTGAGCTCGGCGCCAAATACGCCAAGCAGCGGGTCACGTTCGGCCATCCGCTGGCGGACCGGCAGGCGGTGCAGTGGATGCTGGCCGACAGTTACATGGAGCATCACCAGCTTCGCCTGATGGTCTACGATGCCGCCTGGAAATACGATCAGGGCCGTGACATCCGCCCCGAGGCCTATATGGCGAAGATTTTCGGCGATAAGCAGTCGTTCATTGCGGCCGACCGCTGCATGCAGATCCACGGCGGCATGGGCCTTGCGACCGATCTGCCGATCGAAAAATTCTGGCGCGATCAGCGCAGCATGATGATCACCGAAGGGCCGATCGAGATTCTGAAAATGACGCTCGCGCGCCATGTGCTGCGCACTTACGGTTGACCGCAAAACTGGAGGAAGTCAGCGATGTCTGAATACAAGTACGAATGCGTGAAAGTCCGGGTCCATGACGGCATCGGCTGGGCCTTCCTGAACCGTCCCGACAAACGCAACGCCATGAGCCCGCAGCTCCATTACGACATGGACGACGCGCTGGCGCGGCTTGAGGTCGATGACGACGTCCGGGTGGTGGTGGTCAGCGGCGAGGGCGGCAATTTCAGCGCCGGCCAGGACCTCAAGCGGTTCTTCCGCGAACTGGAAAAGAACCCGGCCGAGCGCAAGAAGGCGGCGGCGGCCGCCAACCGCTGGCGCTGGGAACGGCTCTACAATTACGACAAGCCGACCATCGCCATGGTGCACGGCTACTGCGTCGGCGGCGCGTTCATGCAGCTGCTCGGCTGCGATTTCGCCATCGCTGCCGAAAACGCCACGTTCTCGCTCTCGGAAGTCAACTGGGGCATTCTTCCAGGCGCACTGGTTTCCAAGTGCGTCGCCGACATGGTGCTGCCGCGCCACGCGCTCTATTACGCCTGCCTCGGCGAACCGTTCGACGGCAAGGAAGCCGCCCGCATCGGCATGGTCAATTCCGCGGTGCCACTCGACAAGCTCGAGGATGCCGTCACCGATCTCGCCGAACGGCTGATGAAAAAGAGCCCGGCGGTGCTGCGCGCCACCAAGCACGCGATCCGCCACGTGCGCACCATGGATGTGCCGCAGGCCTACGATTATCTCGCCGCCAAGGGCCAGGCGATCAAGGCCGCCGACAAGGAAGACTCTTACAATACCGGTCTGCGGCAGTTCCTTGACGAGAAGTCCTACAAACCGACCTTCGAGCCGTTCAAGCTCGGCACCATGCTGACGGACCAGCGGCAGGCAAAGAAGTAGCGCCCGGCCGGGGCTCAACCATCGCTATCGGGGAGCAGATCCATGTTGCGAACAGCACTTGCCGCATTGGCGATGATGGTGCTTGGCGCCGTCATCCCGAACGCCGCGTCGGCGCAGTTCTTCAAGGGCAAGACGATCACCATGATCGTCAATTACCCGGCCGGCGGCCCGACCGATCTGGAAGGGCGCATCGTCGCGCAGCATTTGCCGGCCTTCATTCCTGGCAATCCGACCGTCATCGTCAAGAATGTCGGCGGGGCGGGTGGGCTCATCGGCAGCAATCAGCTCGGCGAGGCCGCGCCCAATGGCGAGACCATGGGCTTCTTTACGCTCGATGTGTCGAGCCAGATCCTCGGCAATCCGGCGCAGAAGACCCAGTTCCAGGACTTCGTCTACATCGCCGGCGTGGAAAGTCCACTTGTCGCCTACATGCGCAGGGACACGCCGCCGGGCATCAGCGTCGGCACCGATCTGATGAAGACCAAGGGGTTCAAGGCGCTGTCGCTCAACGCCGAGAGCACCAACACGATCAACATGGATGTGTCGCTCGATCTGCTCGGAGTGAAATACGAGCCGATCCCGGCCTATCGCGGCCTGAAGGAAGTGGAGACCGCGATCCTGCAGAATATCGGGCAGATGGCCAATACGTCGCTATCCGGCTGGACTGGCTCGATCGAGCCCTCCATGAGCAACGTGGTGCTGCCGCTGTGGCAATTGTCGCCGCCAAAGAACGGCGGCTACCCGCGCACCAAGGCGCTGCCGAACCTGCCGACCTTCGAGGAGTTCTATGCCAGCGTGCATCCCGGCCAGAAGCTTTCGGACCAGTTGGCGTACCGGGCGATGCGCGCGCTCGACGATCCGCTGCTGAAGATGTTTCGCGTCGCCGTGATGCCGCCGAAGACGCCGGACGATGCCGCGGGCGCCATGCGCTCAGCCTTCACGGCGATGTGGAAGGACCCGCAATTCCTCGCCGACTACTCCAGGGTGGTCAATACCGAGCCGATCCTGGTGACGGCGGAGGAGGGCCAGCAGGTCCTGGCAGGACTGGCGAGCGTGCCAAGCGATGTGAAGGCGTTCCTCGCCAAGTACATAGCCGACATGACTTCGAAATAGCGGCGCTGCCGGCTCGTCTAATAGGCGGCTCGGTTGGGTAGCGGGCGACAATCTTTGACCGTCCGTGTCGAATTGATTTTCGCGGCCGCCGGCGATAACTTTGGTTCCGCGGTGCAAGCCGCACCCGGACCCGCGGGAAGGGTCGAACCCACTTGCATCTGTAAAATAACTTCCGAGCCTTTGTGCAGCCGGTATTGCGGGTCGGCGGCGATTTGATGCACGGAGGTTTCCGATGAACAAATTGCCCGATCGGGCGAATCTTGCCTATCTGAAGAAGCAAGCCAAAGACTTGATCCGTCTCTACCGCGACGGCAATCCCGAAGCGATCGCGCGGTTTCGCCAGGCATTGCCGGCGGCCGCAGGCCGGAGCGACCAGGAGATCGCGGCGCTCGAACTCCGTCTGCACGACGCGCAATCCTGTGTCGCCCGCAGCTACGGTTTTGCCTCCTGGGCGGACCTGCGGAGCTACGTCGAAGTCCAATCAGCGTCCCGCGACGATCATGCAGCCCGCGTGCTGCAATGGCTCAGGCTCGTCTATTCCGGAGATATCGACGGACGGGGGATCGATCGGGCCAATCCCCGCGTCGCCGCTCGGGTGCTCGCCGAAAGCCCCGACATTGTAGCGGGCAGTCCCTATCTCGCGTGTGCGATCGGTGACGAAGACGCGCTGCGGGCTGCGACGAAGGCCGATCCGGCCTGGCTCAACCGGCCGGGCGGGCCGCTGCGATTGCCGCCGCTCATCGCCATCGCGCACTCAAGCCTGTGCCAAGTGCCGGAGTTTCGCGAACGCCTGCATAGGTGCGCGCGATTTATGCCCGCGGCCGGCGCGGAGCCGAACCAGTGGATCGGTCTTCGCTGGCCGCCGGCGTCCGTAAGCGCGCCGGATGACGATCACCGTATGTCTGCGCTCTACGGCGCGGCGGGAAAGAATCACGATCTCGAGCTGACGAAAATACTGCTCGATGCGGGCGCCGATCCCAATGACGGCGAGTCGCTCTACCACTCGCTGGAGACTTTCACCTGCACCCGCCTGCTTCTGGAGCATGGCGCTCGCATCGGCGGCAGCAACGCGTTTTACCACGCGCTCGACTTCGACAATTTTGCCGCGCTCGAATTTCTGCTCCAGCACGGCGCCGATCCGAACGAGCCCCAGGTCAATTCGCCCCATACCGAATGGGGTTCGCCGCTCCTCTGGGCAATCAAGCGGCGGCGATCGCGCCGGCACGTCGCGGCGCTGCTGAACGCCGGTGCCGATCCCACGGTATCGACGCAAAGTGGTGTCAGCGCTTACAGCCTGGCGCTGCAGTTTGGACTAAGCGAGGTCGCTGAACTGTTGCGTGAAAGGGGCGGAGCGACGACGATCACCGAAGAAGAGCGATTCATTGCGGCTTGCGCTCGCGGCAACGAGGTGGAGGCACAAAGCATCCGCACCGGACGGCCAGACCTGCCCGGCTCGCTCCCGGAGTCGCGGCTGCGGTTGCTGCCGGATTTGGCGGCCGAGGGTGGCGACGAGGGCGCGAGACTCATGGTCGCGCTCGGCTGGCCGGTCGCGGTGCGTGGCGGCGACTGGAATGCGTCCGCGCTTAATCTCGCCGTCTGCCGCGGCAATGTCGCATTGACGCGATTTCTTCTGGAACATGGCGCAAGTTGGCAGGAGGAACACGGCCACGGCGATAATGTCTGCGGCACGTTGTCATGGGCGTCGTGCAACGAACCGATCGAGGGCGGTGACTGGGCAGGCTGCGCGCGGGTGCTGCTTGAGCACGGCATGCCGAGAGCCACGCCCGATCCCGAAAATCCGGAGCGAGTTCTGATCGCCGGTCGCAAAAAGCGCTTTTCCGACGAGGTCACCGACGTTTTGCTGGAAGGGCGCGAGCGGCCCTGAGGCGACGCGCGTTAGAGGCCGGCGCGCCGGTACCCCGTCGTTCCGACCAGACATCGAATCTAAAACGTGAAAAGGACCGATGCGTGTTCGTCAACAGATTTGCACGGCCTCAACCCTCCTCAAAAACATTGTTGGTGATTTTGTCTTTGACTTCCTGTCTGGAACGCGCCGTCACTTTCCGCGCCGTTCCTGTGGCCGTCTGTCGCGCGGTCAATGTGGCCGTTGAAAACACCGGCACAATGTCGGAATTTCCAACCAACATCTGTAAGACCAGGTAGACCAGATGCCACGGTTCCTTGACCCGGCACGAAACCGCCTCCCACCCATCCGCTATTTCGCGCATCGCAATCCCGCAAACGGCAACCAAGGTCGCCGCGTTCGTGGCGCGGCCTGGGCGATAGATCGCTGGCCGGCGCTGGTCGACTAAATCCGCTCAACGGATTGGAGGGAGAACAGCTCATCCGACGCGTTTCTGCCAAGCAAGATTTTCGATGGCCCAGAGAAACTGTACGGCGGAACCGCAAGGTTGTATCGGGTGATGCCCGCATAGGCCCGGCCGGCGGGATCGTAGTGCGATGCGCAGCAGGGGCATAAGTAGCCGCCTGCCATAGTGAGAAGTGAAGCCTTATCGTAATAGGCCGGGATGCATCCAAGGTGGGTGCAAATGCCGACCAGCACGGCGTAAGCCGGATTGATCGAGCGATGCCAGTTTTTGGCATACGACGGTTGCTGGCGCGTCTGCGAATGCGGGTCGAAGAGCTGTGTAACGAACGTCTCGTCCTGCATCGCCTGCAACATGACCGGCGTTCGCCGTACCACGAAAATCGGCAGACCCCGCCAGTGCACGACGCGCTGTTCCGCCGGCCGCAATTGAGCCAGATCGACCTCCATGATGTCGCTGGCTGCACGGACGCGGGCATCGGGATTCATTTGATCGATCAGCGGCCAGGCGGCCAAACAAGCGCCCCCCGCCCCCACCGCCGCGGTCGTGGCATATAAAAAGCTGCGGCGATCAATCTCCTGCCGATCGAAAGGTGCTAAGGCACTCATCAGGATGCCGCCCAGTCGGTTCGACACCGGCGCTTCGATAAACGGACAAGCCTTTCAAAAATACGGGCGCTCAGAGGCCGTCTCAATCGAAGTGATAGTTTAGGCCGGTACGGACGATATTCACTTTCAGATCTGCTGAATGCGCCCCATTATATACGGCACATGCAGCAGCTATAGCAGGTACGGTCGGGCAGCTGCCGGTCGTCGAGAACGAAACCGCACCTGGATCAACATAGAGGTATTCGGCTTTTACGCTCCAGCGTTTGTCCAGGGCATATTCGGCGCCTGCTCCGACTGTCCAGCCTGCCGTTGTTGCCGATGCCGCCCCGGCTTCGGTAAAGGCAACGTTCAACTGAGTGATGCTCTGCGAGAATTTTTGATTAGTGATCGCCAAACCGCCGGTCGCGTAAACGAGAAGACGGTCGAACGCATAGCCGATGCGAGGGCGCACCGTCACCAACCAACTGCTTTCAAATGACGAAGCGAACGTATAGGGGTCGCCACTGAACGCGTTTGTCACTGTGTTAGAAAATTGCTCCTTTAGTCCGAAATAAGTAGCATCCGCTTCGACGCCGGTGACCCAGTGGCCAGTCTGAAAATTATATCCGACCTGAATGCCGCCTGTGAAACCGTTTGGGTGAAGCTGGCCATTACCGAGCGGATTCAGTACGAGGTTATCGCCCGACCCGTCGGTCAGCCAACTCCCTCCAAGCGCCATCGCATCATTTGCATTTCCCCAGGCATAACCGGCATTGCCGCCGACGTAGAAGCCGGTCCAGTTATAGATTGGCGTAATGACGGGGGCCTTGATAGGCAGATCAGCTGCCGCGGCGATCTGAATGAGGGCCCCCATACAGACGCCGGCAATCAGGGCGGCGGACACATGACGCATTACTAGACTCCGAGTGCGACGCAGCGCGCACGCTACCATGGTGGCGTTGGGAGCCGACAGGCGTATTTGACGAGCCGCGTCAATAAAGATGCGAAATGTGGCCAGCCGGACACATGGAGAGTCGTCTACCCGCCGACCTTCTTCGCCGCCGCGTAGCGCGCCTGCGCCTCTTCGATGCCGGCTTGTGCCGAGGCGCGATTGGCGTCCTGGATCGGCGCGTTGCGATCGTAGCTCGCTTGCCGCAGCCGATTGCTACCGTCGAGTTTCGGCCGCACTTCCTCGGCGATCAGCTCGAGGCTGCGCTGCGTCGCCTGCCAATTGGCCCAGTCACGCTCTCCCCGCATTTGCGATGCAGCCTCTGGCGTCGCGTTTGGTCCCTTTGGCCGGTCACGATCTGACCCGACATTCGGTAAGTCCGCAGGGTCAATGCACTCCGATCTTGCCAGCGAACCCGAACAGGGCCATGCTGTTGGTCGGCAACGTATTGGGACTTGGTACGCTGGACGTGGGGAGGCTGGCGCATGCCTCGGTGGCTTTTGATCTCGTGTTCTACGGTCGTCCTTGCCGTGGGGCTCGGCGCTTGTAGTTCCTCGGGCGATGGAATGACAACGCGAGCGGAACTCGCCGCCAATAACGACGACAACTGCCAAGTTGCCTCGGGTCCGCTTTCCGGAATGACGGCCCTGACTGGCCGGCAGGCAGCCTACAGCCAGTGCATGCAAGAGCGCTACGCCGCTGGATCGGCGGGTTTCAGGCCGGAGGACAGCTACGCACCTGGGCAGTCCTCGTCGCTCTCTGCCATCGGCCAGTAGTAGTCGTTCGAAGACTGGCGAAGGTGCGAGCCTGCAGCTTGATTTGCCGGTGCCGTTGGCTGCTCGATTCACGGCGCCTCACGGCCCGCTGCAGGGCCTGACGTACGGTGAATCTCGCGGCATGGTGCCGCATTGGCCACCCAAGCCCTCTATATGCGCTGTGGTTTGCCGGTTTAAGGCTGAACACGACTGTGAACTGCCGAAAAAGGGACGCAATTGATCCCGACCAATTAGCGATCGCTATGCGTTTCCTTTCTGAAAATCCTTGTCATCCGAGATTTTGAGGGTGGGGGCGCAGGTGAGCGCGGGGGACGGCGGCGCAAACCGATGAACTGGTTCCGGTCGAGAATTCGATCAGGCGTGCGGCTGATGCTGTTCGCGCTGGTATTCCAGATGGCCGTTTCGTTCGGCCACATGCATCGCGACGATCTCGGCCTGCCGCCGCTGCCTGCATCCGATCACGCCCGATCCGCATCCCAGGTACCGTCGGCTACGGCTGCCCCGGATCATCGTCCTGCATCGGATGATTATTGCCCGATCTGCGCAAGCATGGTGCTGATCGCGACCGCAGTGCCGTCGCTGCCGCCGGTCCTCGTTGTGCCGGAATCGATCCGTCCCGAGTGGCCGTCGGAAATGCCGGCAGGCGGCGTCTCACTCGAAGTCGCACTCTCGTTTCAGGCCCGCGCGCCGCCTGCCGTCTGGCAGCTGCGTATTTGATCGGCCACTGCTCGCCGTCACCAACGCAAGGTCCGGCAATTCGCCTGATTTGAGATCGAGGATCATCGATGTTTCGCGCGCGACGCCGGCTTTTACAGCCGGTCATTGCGGCGTTCGGCGCCGCCGTCGGAGCACCTTATGGGTCGTGGTCGCCGCAGCGGCTCGTTTGTCTTATCGCCCTTGCGATTGCAGTCACGCTGACATCGGCGCAGGCGCATCCGCACGTCTGGGCAACGATCAACATTGAGCTGCTCTACGCCCCGGACGGTTCGGTGACCGGACTGCGCCAAGCCTGGACTTTCGACGACATGTACTCGGCGTTCGCCACCGTGGGCATCCCGGCCAAAACCAAAGGACAGTTCACCCGCGAGGAGTTGCAGCCGGTCGCGGACCTCAACATCAGTTCACTCAAGGATTTCCGCTATTTCACCTACGCCATGATCGACGGCAAAAAGATCAAAGATGCGTTCGTCGATCCGATCGACTACTGGCTCACCTACGATCCCAAGGCGACTGTACTCACGCTGCACTTTACGCTGCCGTTCAAGCAACCAGCCAAAGCGAAAGTGCTCAAGATCGAAATATACGATCCGGAATTCTTCATCGATTTCGGCTTTGCCAAGAAAGACCCGGCCAAAATGGTCGGCGCGCCGCCCCAGTGCGCGCTCTGGACCGAGAAGCCCACCGACCCAAACTTTGTCTCGTCGCAGCAGCTCAACCAAGGCTACGTTCCCTCCGAAGCCTTTGTCGGAATGGGCATGAACTTCGCCAACAAGATCATGGTGCAGTGCCCATGAAGAAACCCAATCGTACGCGCCGCATTCATCTGATGGTTTTGGCGATATTGATCACTGCTGCGACGGTGACCGTCGGCGTCCACGCGGCGTGGGCCCAGTTCGGGGCCTTGGGCGGTCCGCACCCGGTCGGGATCGGCGGCATAGCCGGCTGGGTACTCGCCAAGCAGGCGATGTTCTACCGGACGCTGGCCGGCATGATCCGGCTGGCCAAGAACAATGGCACTGCGCTCTGGAGCTTGATGGGAATCTCGTTCGTCTACGGTATCTTTCACGCCGCCGGACCCGGTCATGGCAAGGCGGTGATTTCCTCGTATCTCATGGCCAACGAGGAAACCTGGCGCCGTGGCATCACGCTGTCATTTGCCGCAGCGGTGATGCAGTCGCTGACCGCCATCGCGATTGTCGTCGTCGCCGCTGTATTGCTCGGCGCCACCGCCAAGCTCATGGCGAATACGGTGAACCTCGTCGAAACCGTCAGTTACGTTCTGATAGTGCTTCTTGGCGCGCGGCTTCTGTGGGTCAAGGGCTATGGCTTCATAGGCGCGCTTTACGACCTGAGAACCGAACGTGCCGGCCACGGTGCCGACAGCGAACCGCATGCCCACTCGAACTGCAATCATGCGCAGACCGCGATCGCGCCTGATCATTTCCAATGCCAAGGCGATTACCATCAACACGAGGAGCCGGACGTGCTGCCATGGGGGCATGCCCATGGGCCGGAGCCGGAGGAATTAGCAGGGCCCGGCGGCTGGCGGCGCGGCCTGTCCGCGGTTCTGGCAGTCGGATTGCGGCCATGCTCCGGCGCGATCATCGTGTTGGTATTTGCGCTGGCGCAGGGCCTGTTCTGGGCCGGCATCGCCTCGACTTTCGTCATGGGCCTAGGCACCGCAATCACGGTCGGCGCCGTCGCGACGCTTGCAGTCGGTGCCAAAGAGCTGGCAAAGCGCGTTGCGCAAAAGCCTCTCGGCCGTGGCGGCGTGCTCGTGCGCGGCATCGAGTTCGGCGCTGCCGGCTTTGTGTTTGCCTTCGGCATTCTGCTGCTCACCGGCTACATGGCGAGCGAACGCATGGGGCTGTTTTAGTGCTTGAACCAATGAATGACGTAATGTCTCAAGTGGGTCATGTATGGACGGTGGCCGCGGTGCAAGAGCAAATCTGACTTTTTTTGCGAAGCGTTCGGGGGCG
>JBAUYV010000497.1:0-11066 GCA_049584975.1 Xanthobacteraceae bacterium
GCACGTCCCAGGTCGGCGTCGTCTCCTTCCAGCGCCGCGCGTTCTCCTTCCACACCCGCTCGTACAGGCAATTGTGGAAGTAGAGATGCACCATGTGCTTGAACTCGGTCTTGGCGGCGGAGAACAACTCCTCGGTCACCTTGACGTGCCAATCCATCGAGCCGCCGATGTCGAAGAACAGCAGCACCTTGATGGTGTTGTGGCGCTCCGGCCGCATCAGGATGTCGAGATAGCCCTTGTGCGCGGTGCCCTTGATGGTGCCGTCGAGATCGAGCTCTTCCGGGGCGCCGGTGCGGGCGAACTTGCGCAGGCGGCGCAGCGCGATCTTGATATTGCGCGTGCCGAGCTCGACATCGCCGGCGAGGTCCTTGAACTCACGCTTGTCCCACACCTTCACGGCACGGAAATTGCGGTTCGTATCCTGGCCGATGCGGATGCCTTCGGGATTGTAGCCGTAGGCGCCGAAC
Organism: Xanthobacteraceae bacterium; assembly: GCA_049584975.1. Lineage (GTDB taxonomy): Bacteria > Pseudomonadota > Alphaproteobacteria > Rhizobiales > Xanthobacteraceae > BOG-931. The sequence continues at coordinate 468 of JBAUYV010000497.1, forward strand.
GGCGAGGTGCCGCCGGTGCCGATCCACTTCTTGCCGCCTTGGTGCCGGCCATTCTGTTCGGCGAGCCGCTGCCGCAGCGTTTCAAGAAGCTTGTCGAGGCCGCCCATGGCCTCGATCTGTTTCTTCTCCTCTTCGGTGAGATATTTTTCGGTGAGTTTTTTCAGCCACTCAACCGGAATTTCCGCGGCGAGCGCCTGCTCGACGAGGTCGAGGCCTTTGAACACATGGCCGAACACGCGGTCGAACTTGTCGAGATTGCGCTCGTCCTTCACCAGCGCCGCGCGCGACAGGTAATAGAACGACTCGACCCGCCGGTCGGCCAGATCCTGCTCCATCGCCTCCATGAGCGTGAGGTATTCGCGCAGCGTTACTGGAACGCCGGCCGCGCGAAGCTCGTGGAAGAAGGTGGCGAACATCTCAGTGCCGGTCCTGGCGCGGGGCAGCACGCGCCTGCCCGCACGCCAAACTTAGGGGCTCAGCCGGCCGTCGTCGAGTATTCGCCCGTGCGGCGTCACGCTCGCCGCTGCATGTGTCCTCTTGCCGGCTTGTGCAGCCAAAGCTCAAAGCCGATCGGGTCCAACCGCAGATCGCTGCCTCCAAAGTGCGATTGCGCCGCCAGCTTCGTAATGGCCTCCTGGGTGTAGGCCCGCTTTTTCAGCATGGTGTTGAAAATGAGCTTCATGAGGGCTGCATTCACGGCGTCCCTGCCTTTGACATAGTCGCTCAGCTCCTGCGACGAAAAATCCTTGCGCAGATCGATGACGAGCGCAGTGCCGCCGGGCTTGAGCACCCGGTGCATTTCGTTGAGCGCCGCAAGCGGGCGGGCGAAGTTCTTGAAAGCCGCCCTGCACACGATGAAGTCGATTACATTTGCCGGATACGGCATATCGGCGGCGTCGCCTTGCTCGAAGCAGACATCGACTCCGGCCTTGTCCGCGTTCTCATCCGCGATGCGCACGAAGGTGCGGCTGATATCGAGCCCGATCATCCGGCATCTGGTCAGTTTGACGAGCTCGATGGCGAGGTAGCCGGGCCCCGGGGCGATTTCGAGCACGCGGTCACCGGCTTTGATCTGCGATGACAGCCGGCGCGCCAGTTTCTTGAATTCGTCGAGATCCTTGGCGGTCTGCCGTGCGTACCAACTGGCGATGAATCCTTCCATGCCCATGCCCTTGAAGGCTTTGGGCGGCGCGGCGCTGTTGGTCGTTGCTTGCATCATGATTGTCTCCGTTCAAAGAAACAGAATTGTCCGGCCGCGTGTGCGACTCGGCTGTTCTCGCGGAGATTCGGCTGGTAGGTTGAAGTTGCTCGCCTGAAGCCAGCGCGCTCCGCGCGTTCGGTTTTGGGTTCGAGGCCCCGGCGATGTTCCAGCATCGTCGGGGCTACCCATAGTGGGTTGCTATTTCAGCTCATGGGCGAGCCTCCAAACTGCCGGTGCAATTTTGCCACCGTGGCCCCGCGGTCCTGGTGAATGCCCTGCCACAGATCAAGCGGACCCCAGCCGCACTCGATGCGGCGGACAAGCTCGGCGACGAACTGTTGTTCGGCTCTGATCATGGCGAGCCGGTATTCGCTCTCGACCAGAAACAGCGCGGGGAAGTTCGCCGCCCCCACCTGTTCGATCTGTCGCGCCAGCACCGCGGCGTTGTCCTCGATCAATTCCAGCCGCCGGCGCAGCAGCGCGAGCGCTTCGTCGGGAGGCAAAACCGGAAGCAGGCATAACGCAGCTTCAAACTGCGGATATTCCTTGGCCGGCTGCCCAATAAGATCGACCATCCAGGCGTGCAGCTCGTCTCGCCCTGCAGGCGTGATCTCGTAGACGGTGCGTTCTGGCCGCCGGCCCTCGCGCTCGGTTTCACGCGCCGCGATGTAGCCGCGCCCGAGCAGCAGATCGATCACCGTATAGAGCGAGCCGTAGCGGAATTTGATGCTCTCTTCTTTGTGTCGCTGTTTGAGCAGGACACCCATCTCGTATGGGTGCATCGGCCGCTCGAACAGCAATGCGAACACGGCCAGGGCTAGCGGGTTTGAGGGATGAGATTGCCGAGCCATGGGTTAGTCCGCCACGGATATACGTCTACGTATATACGATACCGTATAACAGGGTCAAGAATTTTAAAAGATATATCTTGCGCTATAACTCTATAAGAGCTATCTGGAGATATATCTTTCATCTAAGGAGAATCGAAAATGCATGGAAATTGTGAGGGTTACGGTGGCAAGTGGGCAGCCGGTCGGCATCGCCGCGGAGGCTTCGGTGGCTTCGGTCGACGCCACGGCGGCGGCTTTGGCGGCGCCGGCGGCGAAGACCTGATGCGCACACGCCGCATGCTGGCGCATGGCGACCTGCGGCTGGTGGCGCTGGCGCTCATCGCCGAGGCGCCGCGGCACGGCTACGAGATCATCAAGCTGCTCGAGGAGAAGACGGCGGACTGGTACAGCCCGAGCCCCGGCATCGTCTACCCGACGCTCACCTACCTGGAGGAAGCGGGTTACGTTACCGCATCCACCGAGGGCTCAAAGAAGCTCTACACCATCACCGACGAAGGCCGGTCCTATCTGGAAAGCAATCGCGACCTGGTCGACGTGGTGCTGGACCGTCTGGCAGCGCTCGGCGAGCGCGTGAACCGCTGGCGTCGCGCCGCGCGTGGCGACCGCGAGGATCGCCGCAACCTGACCCCGCTGGTGGAGGCGGCGCTCGATCACCTGCGCGCCACGCTCAGTAAGCGGCTGGACGACGATGCCGAGGCGGAAGCGCGCCTGGTCGAAATACTCGCGCGCACCGACGCCGAGCTGCAGCAGCGGAGCTAAGCCGCCCTCGCGGAGCGGAGCAACGAAGCAATCGAGTGCATTGTTACGCCTCGATTGCTTCGCTCAGCTCGCAAAGCCGCAGGGATGTCACGGACTACCGATATCCGGCGTGCGGACGTGCTCCGGGCGGATGCCGACGCCAAGTAACCAGGCCGGAATGCGGCGAAGAACCGGAAAGACCCCAAAGAGCTTAAAGAGAACCGGCGGTTTTGGCCGCTGCTGACTTTCCAGCACGCGACTGATGATCCGCCGCTGGATGGTAAGCTGCAGCCATTGGGTGAATCGCACCGGTAGCGTGCGGCGTTCTTGGATCGCCTGGAGGTCCTCGTCCGTGACCTGTCCGGCTCGCAGCGGCGCGGCAAGTTGGTTGGCAGCAGCGACGGCGTCTTGCACCGCCATGTTAATACCGACGCCGCCGATCGGCGACATTGCGTGTGCGGCGTCACCGATACAGATGAGACCCGGTCGCCACCATTTTTGCAGCCGGTCGACAGTTACACTTAGGAGCTTTATGTCGTCGCAGCTTTTCAGTTCGCCGATACGATCGGATAAAAACGGCGACATCTCCAGCACCCGCTTGCGGAAGGCCTCGAGGCCCTCCGCCTTCACGCGATCGATACCACCCTTCGGGATGACGTAAGCGCACTGCCAGTAATCGCCGCGTTCGAGCATGATCATCATCTTGCCGGCCTCGATATGGCCGAAGGTATCGGCGCTGTCGCTGTCCTTCCGCGACATGCGAAACCAAAGAACATCCATCGGCGCGCCGTAATCGTCGCTTTTGAGTCCGGATTTCTCTTTCACCGTTGAATGGCGCCCGTCACAGCCGATGACCAGATCAGCACGGATCTCAAGGACGCCGTCCGGCGCGTTCACGCGCAGCCCAACAATCCGTCCGGCATCCTCGATAAGCTCTGTCGCCTCGGTCTTCATGTGTAGATCGAAGGTTTTGTAGCGCTTGCTGTGCTCGGCCAAGAAATTGAGAAAATCCCACTGCGGCATCATCGCTATGTATTTGCAGCGAGTCGGCAGATGGCGGAAATCGATCATCTGCAAATGCTCGTTGCCGACTTGTCCGGTCAGTGTCTCGATCTTTTGATGCGGCAGCTTGAGGAACTCATCGAGCAGGCCGACCTCGTACATGAGTTCCAGCGTCGACGGATGCACGGTGTCGCCGCGAAAGTCGCGGAAAAAATCCGCATGCTTTTCCAGAACGACCACGTCGACGCCAGCGCGCGCCAGTAGGAAGCCGAGCATCATGCCGGCCGGTCCGCCGCCGGCGATGCAGCATTTCGTCGTGATCGAAGAATCCGGCATGATGATTCAGACTCGTTTGCGACCACCTTGCGCCAACGGCCCGGACGGTTCAATCTCGCGGCAACAACGGTAGCCGAACGCGCATTGCAGCCCGCGGGTTCCGGAATCGCCGGTCACGACGACGCCCGCGAGCGGCAAGGGAGGAATGAATGTTCTCCAAGATCAATCATGTTGCCATCGTCAGCGACGATTACGCCAAGTCTGCGCTGTTCTATCAGTCGGTTTTCGGCATGCGCACGTCGGACAAGACGCGCCCCAGCCGCGCGCAAACGGTGGGCGATGGCTATGTGGGCCTCAACATCAATCCGCGCCGCGCCGGCCGGCATGCCGGCCTCGACCATTTCGGCATCGAGGTCGAGGACGCCGAGACCGCATTCGAGCGTATGCGGAAAAAGTATCCGAGCGTGAAGTGGCTCAAGCGCCCCTCCAACCGGCCCTTCGCCGGCATCTCCACGCACGACCCCGACGGCAATATGTTCGATATTTCGCAAAAGAACATGGCCAACCGCACATCGGTCTACCGCGACCAGGAGGGCAAATCGGAAATCAACGGGCGCCACATCAATCACGTGGCGTTGCGCACCATGCGGCCCGACGAGATGGCCGAGTTTTACCGTCACGTCTTCGAACTGGTGCCGAGCAACAAGGGCGCCGGCGACCGCAATCATTATTTGTCGGACGGCCACATGACGCTCGTCATCATGCCGTGGGACATTACCGACTACGACGGCACTGGGATCATCACCGCCGGCATGGACCACATCGGCTTCAAAGTGGAGAGCGTGGATAAGTTCAAAGAGGACGTGGACCGCATCGCCGCCGACAACCCGCTGCTGGCGCCCTCCCCTGTTGGCAGCGGCGCGGAAGGCAGGGCGCTGCTCGAATTGTTCCGCCGCTCCTGTCCACTCGGCCAACACCAAATGGCCGATTGCGACGGCGTGCTGATCGATGTGGCCGCAGACTAGTGCGCGATGCGCCTTAAGTTCGCGACGCTTGCGCTAGCGCTCTGTGTTTGCTGCGGCGCCCACGCCGATCCCATCGCCGACTTCTACCGCGGCCGCTCGATCTCCTTGATCCTGAGCGCCGGCGCGGGCGGCGGCTACGCCAGCTATGCGCAGGCCTTCGCCCCCTATTTCAGCGCCCATATCCCGGGCAATCCCAATATCGTCATCCAGAACATGCCGGGCGGCGGCGGCATCCGCGCCATGCTCTATCTCTATTCGGTCGCGCCCAAGGACGGAGCGACATTGGGCCTAGTGCATTCGAGCGTGCCGTTCGCGCCGCTCTATGGCACCAAGTCCGCGAGCTTCGATCCGCGCGCCATGAATTGGATCGGCAGCATCGACGCCTCAACCGGCATCTGCGTCAGCTGGCACACGTCCGGCATCGCCACCTGGGGGGACATGCTGACGAAGCCATTCACGGTCGGCAGCACCGGCGCGGGATCGCAGATGGAAACGATGCCGCTCATGCTCGACAATCTGTTCGGCACGAAAATCAAAGTCATTGCCGGGTATGTGGGCGGCAACGACATTTATTTGGCGATGGAGCGCGGCGAAGTTCAGGGCCGCTGCGGCGGTTTGATCTCCTCGATTCGGTCAACGCGCCCCGATTGGTTCCCGCAGAAGAAGGTCAACGTTCCTATTCAGATCTCGCGGACACGCAACCCGATTTTTCCCGACGTCCCGGCGATCGGTGAGTTCGCCAAGGACGACCGCACCAGAAAAATCCTGCAGCTGGTGCTTGCGCCGTTGGAGATGGATCGTCCGGTCCTTGCACCGCCCGGTGTGCCCGCCGAACGGGTTGCCGCGCTGCGCACGGCCTTTCATGCGGCCATGAACGATCCGGCATTCATCACCCAGGCCGAAAAGGAAAGTCTCGAGATCCGAGAGGTGAGCGGAGCTGGTGTCGCGCAGCTCCTCAACGAGGCTTTTGCGTTGCCGCCGGATATCGCTCAGGCGGCAACCGCCGCCATAGGCGCAAGCAGGGCCAGCGGCGAGTAAGCCTGCGCTCCCTTTCAGCACCCAAGCGCGTCGGAAAACTCGGCTATTTGACTTCTTTGCTGGCCGCCGTGACCTGCGGCTTCTCGATCCTATAAAGGACGAAACGGTTGCCGGCGAAAATTTCCGTCAAGCGCGTCGGATCGGGATTCTCGAAGTCGTCATCCGTGAACAGCACGTAGAGATAATCGTAATCCGTCGTCCAGTGCCGCCAATAATCGTCGGGATCGGTGTCCTCGCGATCGACAACCTTCACCAGCTTCTCGACGAGGGGCGGCGTGCCATCTTGGGTGTCGACCTGACTGCGGAAAGGCGGCCGCGCATGCATGACCTGCTTGCCGACCACAGTAAATGCCGTGGTCACCAGCGCCGAACGCTCGATGATGGCAATGCAATCAGCGTGCATGAGGCCGTAATCCTCAACGCTGTCGCCGCCGTCCGGATCCTCATAGGCGACCAGCACCTTCGCACCGCGGTGAAGCAGCGATACCGATTTGTGGAACGATTCAGTACTCTGCGACAGCTTTGCCCAGGCGCCCTCGACTTCCCCCACCCGTATGGCGAGGACCAGAACCAAACCGGATGCAAAGACCCAGCGGACCACACGGTCGCGCAGGTCGACGTCGATGCAGGCAACAAGAATGAAAGCCAGCGCAATCGGCAACCGCTGATCGACCATGTATGTGTCGAACATAACGCGCGGTAACACCATGTAGGTCACCGCCCCGACCGCCAGGAGCAGCAAGCCGAAGCCATGAAACGACAGCACCCGTCGGTGCAGTGCCCAACCCGCAGCGCAGGCGATGACGACGGTGAGCAGGAAGGCGACCTCGTGCGAGTAGACCTCGACCACGAACGCCACGCCGGTGATCTTGCCGGTAATCTGCCAGTCGAAATTCCACAGCGCCCGTGTCGGGCTCATCATCATCAGCAAAGGCACCGGCAGGAAAGGCAGGCCGGTGGCGACGAAATCGAGGATAAGCCGCGGCAACGCCTTCCGGGCGGCCTCGCGACCCAACGTGCGGCGCACCCCGCCATAGCCCAGCCAGAGCCGGCGCGCTTCGAACGCCAGCAGGCCCAGGGCATAAACGCCGAGCGCGAACAAATGGCAGACGAACAGCCCCAGCACAAACACCAGGGACACCGGCAGCCGCAGCGCCGCGCTGCGCTCGCGTAACGCGACCCAAGCGACCAGCGCCCACAGCAAGAGCCCGATGCCGAAGACATAGTTCATCGTGCCAACGAGGAAGACCCCGTTGTAGAGTATGGGAAACGCGATCAGCGGCACCGCCGACCAACGCCCGAACAGTTGACGATGGAGTGCGACCGTTCCCGACAGGATCAGCAGGAAGCTGAACAGCGTGTAGGCCTGTCCAGCCCTATAGACATTCATCACCCGCTCGAGCAGCGGAACGATGAGGTCCATCATCAAATTCGGGATGACCTGCCAATCGATCTCGTAGTAACGCGACAAATCCGGATCGCTGCTGCCGGTCGCGATCACATGCATGCGTGCGAGGTGATTGACGTAGTCGGAGATCGGCGGCAGCGGGTACAACACGATCGGGATAGACGCGATCGCCATCAGGACCACGAAGAAGGCAGCGATCTTGGCCTTGCTGAATTCGCTAGGACGCGGCGCCGGCGCGTCTTGCACCATGGCGCGCTTACCTGCCAGATTTGCGGCTAGACTTGAGGATGGTGTCACGTCGAGCATGGCGAGTGTGGCGAACGCAAATTGCAGCATGCCCCAGCGCGGAGCCGGGGAAGGTGGTCACGATCCGGGTAAGGAGCACCCCCGTCTTGACGTGTGACAGATTCAAGGTGAACGCAGGATGAATGTCGCGGATTATTCCCGGACTATGCTTGTCAAGCTGAAGCAGTGCTATTTCTCAAGCCCAGGCCCTCACATTTCCGCCCTAAGCGACGTGTTAGAGGCATTGAAGCTAATACGCCCCGGCCGCCCTAGCCCACCATGCGCCTCATTTTCTTCCTTGCCGTTTTGATCGCAACCGCGCCGCTCGACACGGCCTCGGCGCAACTTTCGGATACTGGCAATTTCCACATCGTCTGGGAGGTGAAAAGCCGGTTTCGCCTGTTCCGCAAGGAAGCGGATTTCCAGCGTCAGGAAGCGGCAAGCCGCGGCGACGGCATTCTCGCTGCCGAACGCCGCCTGGAACGCGACAGCGGGGGCCTGGGTTGGGCGCAGGACGTTGTTGCTAACCTGTGTCTCGACAGTTTCGGCAACCTTCTGGACACCTGCGAACGCGACGGCGAACGGGAAAACTACCTGGCGCCGCGTGATCATCCGATTGTTGTGGGAATCTCGGGCCCGGTGCCCCCAGACCAGATCTGCGCCTGGAGCTTCGACGATGGCGACGGGCCGCTCAAGCAGATGACCGCGGCCTGCGATACGGAGGTCAGGCTACGGGTGCGTTATGGGCGAACGACCGTCGCTACCGTCGACGTTCCGCTGGGTGATGGCACCGCGCAGCGAGCCGTCACCGAGATTGCGGTACGCGACCTGCTGATCGCCGGTCTCGGCGATTCCATCGCGGCCGGCGAAGGCAATCCGGACCGTGCGGTGGAGCTCGAAGGCGGCTTTTGCTTCCGGCGCTTTGGCGGCGGCGGCCTGTATTTCCGTCCAAGCCGCGCCGGCTTTACCGGCGACCGGTCCTGCGAAACTGGACCGACCAGCGACACCGCGGCGAGAGACTGGGCACACCACGGCGCGCGATGGATGAGCCCCGGTTGTCACCGCTCTCTCTACAGCTATCAGTTGCGCACGGCGCTGGCGCTCGCGGTCGAGCAGCCGCACCTTGCGGTGACCTTTCTGCCCCTCGCCTGCACGGGCGCAACTATTCAGGCCGGCATGTTCGCCGGGCAACTGTTCGACGACTGCCCGGCCGTCGTCGGCATCGACCGATGTTCGGGGATGGCGCCAGCCCAGCTTACGGAGCTGAAGGACCTTTTGGACAAGGCGCACAAGACACAGCCGCAGCGCGCGCTCGACATGGTGCTGCTGACGATCGGGGCCAACGACATCAATTTTGCGGCGCTGGTCGCCAACGTCATCGTCGGCGGGACGGCGGAGCGCTTTGTGCTCAAGCAAGGCGGCGGCATGGTCAGCGTGCAAGATACGCAGACCGCCCTCGAACAGCGCTTGCCCGATGAATTCGCGCGCCTGCGTATCGCGCTCAAGCCTTTTGTGGGCGGTCACCTCTCTCGCGTTGTTTTTGTCTCGTACGCCAACCCGGCCATGCAGGCGCCCGACAAGCCTTGCCCTGGAGGCCGCGACGGACTCGATGTCCATCCGGCGTTTTCCGCCAACGAGCAGCGGTTGCGCGAGGCGGCAGAATTCGTCGACAAGAAATTTCTGCCGGCGCTCAAGACGCTGGCGACCTGCGATGGCGACAAGGTCTGCGGCGATCCGATCAATGACCGCATGACATTTGTCGATGCGCACCAAAACGCGTTTGAACAACATGGCATGTGCGTGCACGCGCCCGACGATCCCGAATTCGATCGCGATTGCTTCTCGCCAAAGGGCGACAGCTTTGTCAGCGATCTCGTTGCCGCCTCCGAGGATCCGCTGGCCTGTTCGCATCCGGCCAGCGACTATCGCCCGTATGCGCCGCGCGGCCGGTGGATCAGGACCGCCAACGATAGCTATTTCACCGCCATGACCTATCCGGAGGGCATACCAGCGACGCTCAAGCCCAGCGACATTCACGATGCACTGTGGGGTGTCATGAGCGCCGTCTATGGCGGCGCGGTCCATCCGACGGCTGAAGGCTACGCGGCAATGGCTGATGCAGCGATGGCTGCCGCGCGTGTGGTGGTCGGTCTGCCGGAACCGCCGGCGGTCCGCGCCGAGCCGCTGCCGCCGCCGGGCACCCCACCGCCGCCTGCGTCACCGCTGATCCCGTCCTCGCCTTCGCCGGTCAACGCGCCGCCGGCGCCAACTAATCCATAAGGCGAAGCGCGGCCGCGGCTACGAGCTTGCCCGCACGGGGGCGACACCGAGCTTCTTCTGCAGGCTCGTCGACGACGTCGTGTATTGAAACACGAGTCTCTTTTCCGGGTAGACGTAGTGATAGGCCTTCTGCGCCATAAGCGCGGCTTCGTGGAAACCGGAAAGAATGAGTTTGAGCTTGCCGGGATACCAGTTGATGTCGCCGATGGCGAAGATTCCCGGCACGCTGGTTTCGAAGCTCGCGGTCTCGACCGGGATCAGCTCGTTATTTTTCAGCTCGAAGCCCCAATTGGCGACCGGGCCGAGCTTCATGGTCAGTCCGAAGAACGGCAGCAAGGCATCGCAAGCGATTTCAAACGTTGAGCCTTCGTTGGTCTTGACCATGGCCTTGCCGATTTGACCGTCGGCGCCGACCAACGATGTGACCTGACCCAACACCAAGTCGATTTTGCCCTCACCCACCAACGCCATCATTTTGTTGACGCTGTCGGGTGC
>JBAUYV010000498.1:0-6126 GCA_049584975.1 Xanthobacteraceae bacterium
TGGATCGAGGCAACTCTCGTGGGCATTATAGGAAATCATCACGGCTGACCCACAACAAGGTCGAATCATGCCAAGCCTAAGTATTCTGTTCTGGACATTCTTCGCGTCATACGTCGTGCACATTCTCGACGAAACGCTCATGAACGGCGGCTTCGTTAAATGGATCGCGGACAACTTTTGGCCGACGTATCATGTGCGGATGTTCTTCTGGTTCAACGCGGCATTCATTGCGGTAATCGCGGTCAGCAATATTCTCTTTGACAGCTTCGGCGGCCATTGGATCATCCTGCCGCTCATCTTTGTGGCTGGATTTGTCACTCACGTGCTGACTGTCCACCTGTATTGGACCATTCGTCTTAACACCTACTCGCCGGGCTTGCTCACGAGCGTGCTCTATCTCGTCGTCTTCTATCTCCTGATAAGGTATGGCCTAGGCGGCAATCTCATTACAGGTGCGGACTTTGCCATTGGCACAGTGATAGGTGTTGCGACAAGGTGCGTTCTTGACCGTAGGACCGACCATGCTGTTTCCCAGACTCATGCGGCGTCAGATCGCCCAATGACCGAGCCTGGCTTCCAACAAATTCGCCGTACACGATGATGCGGCTAACGCTCTCGCGACCACGGACATCGCTCTGGCCTGCCCTTGCGAGCGTAAGATGCCCCCTAAATCCCGCTCAATGCGCGAATGTTGCGCCCCGCCTCCGCTGATCCTTCCGCCGCGAGCCGACCGGCTCCCGCTCATGCATGAAGCCTTCCGGCTCGAATAGCTAACAATCGGAAGGATGACCGTTTTCGATCACTACGTTCAGCTTGTCTTGGTACCCCCCGCTCGGCCATGAAATCAAAAAAAGGGCCATACAAGCGCGGAAACAAGCACCATATTGGCTGTCGAGGTTCAGCTTTTTTGGAACTGGTGGTGCTCAGTATTCGGAATCATATCGCTCGCGCGATAAGGATACCGCAAATCCTTCAGTCAGCGTGATGCGCACCAACTCCGTCAATTTCGAAATGACCCGATCACACTTGATGTCCGACCAGCCCCGAAACTCGCCAGTTCGGGCCTTAAATTTTTTGCCGTGAAAAACTGAGAACCCTTCTTTGGATTGAATTTTTGCCAGTTTCTTTTGGAAACGCCGCCATTGGAAAGCGTGTCCCAGAAAGCCAGCCATGATCATGTCCGGCGATGGACCGTGAGTGTCTGCCTCATCGATATATGCGGTAAAGATCACGATTGGACGCGCCCGACAGCAGATGTGGAACCTCGATGGAACTGTCGCGATGCTTACCCCTTGGCACCTTGCCGAACGCGAAACTCAGAAGGCAGCACGGCGACGGTGCGCGCCCTCACACCTTATTGGGGATCAATGGTGAAGCCCGAACAGGGCGAGTGCTGCAAAGGGTGTTATTTTGTCAGCGGCAGAAGACGCGGTGCCGCCAATCAGACTAGCGAGGTGACAATGTGTCAGCTTCTAATCGTCCTACCTTGTCACCGGCGGCTCAGTGCCGCGTGGACCGCTCAGTTTCTTTCCTCGCGGGCGGTAGTGCCGATAACCTGGTGCTGGACTTCCGGCTGCGGAGCGTGGCTGGGCGCTCAGGCAGTCCTCGCGCGAGTTCTGTCCAAATAAAGCGCCACTCCCCACATAGCCAGGAACCCAATTGCATTGACCGCGATCTGCAGCGGAAGACCGGCGCCGTAGGTCCGAAACAGCAGGCGTCCGAACAGCGCTGCGACACAACCGGTCGCGAACACTTCGAGCGAGTGTCGTCCGCACAGGTCGAGCGGCCACACCACTCGCGCACCGGCAATAGTGCGAAAGGTCGGCGAACTCAGCAACAGGTAGGCGAGCGCCAGGATATCGACAAGTCGCAGGGGAGCGAGGTTGGTCTGCTCTGGGGGGGCCAGCGCAATCGGCCGCAGATCGGGCAGGTGCCAATGGGACCACGGCACCGTCTCGATGAGAGCGAACAGCAGGAAGGCTACGCAGACCCACACCGCCCATCGCGCCCGCGGCAGCTGGCCGTCATGTGCGGCGAGCAGCATGGTGATCGCGGCGCCGATGGTGAAGAGAAATTGCCAGGCGAACGGATTGAAGTACCACTGTCCGGCATTGGCCCAGTTCGGCAGGTTGAGTGCGGGAACGAGATTGGCTGCCGCCCACAGCGCGGCGGAGAAGGCAAGCGTCAGCAACCTGCTGACGCGCAGACCGGCATAGATCAGCGGAAACACAGCGAAGAGGGCGAGATAGAGCGGCAGGATATCGAGGTAAGTCGGCACGGCACTCAGCGTCAAACCGTGCAGGATGCCAGCGAACGGGTCATTGAGGAATGGACCGACGATCCTAGGCTGAAAGCCGTAGTAGCTGGTCCACAGCCCCACGATCAAAAGCGTGGCGGCGAGCAAGCCAAGCTGAAACACATAAAGCCATACCCAGCGCCGCGAAATCTGGCGCAGTCCATGCCAGGCGCCGCGCCGCTCGAAGGCGCCCCCGTAGGCCAGCATCGCTGACATGCCCGACAGCAGCACGAACAATTCGGCAGCATCGCAGAAACCAAAATTGTGCATGGTAGCCAAGCTCAGCACATTATCAGGAATGTGATCGACGAAGATCATGAACAGCGCCAAGCCGCGCAACACGTCGATGCGTGGATCGCGCCGCGGGCGGGCATTCGCCGCCAAGGTGGCGACCGTTGCGGTTGGAGATGACGGCATGGACCAGGTGCATCCCGTCGCCCTATACGAAAAGCGCCAGAGAGGTGCCTTGGTTCCGCACAGCGCCGCGTGGCGGAAAAAGGCGGGGGACAACTCCCACCGCGGGAATTGCGCGGGCTTCAGGTCTCTCTACCCTTTTCCTTCATGACCGAATCGCCTGAAGAAAAGCACCTCCGAGTGAAACGAGAGGCACGCGTCACTCTCGTGGAGGCGCGCATCGCTTTGCAGAGGGTCGAGATCGAAAGCCTTGAGTACGCGCTTGAGGCCTTAAAGAAATACGGCTCAGCCAAAGGAATCGAGCGGCGCCTAAAGAAGCTGAGAGCGGAACAGCGCGCCGCGGCTCGGACGCTTCGTGGCGAGCGTCGCTACTGGGGCTGGCTACCAGCCACATTTTTCGGCTGGACGCGTTCGAGGCCAGCTTGATCCGACCGCTGCGCTTCATCGAGCCGCTCCTGGAAGGCCGATCGAAGCGTTCCTGCATGATAAACACGGTGTAAGCCGAACAGGGCGAGCACCGGCGGTCTAGAACCGCCCACGCTACGGGTTCGGCCCGATTACGTCTACCACCCGCATCTTGGTCGGATCGACCAGCACGACGCGATCCTGCACCACCGTGTATTCGTAAAATTTGGCGGTAGGATTGTCGGCCACGGCTTCGTCGGGCAACGGGTTAGGTTCGATCATGGGCGGCACGTCGGCGCCAATTACAGGTGGGAACCGACCCAGCGGCGCTTTGCTCCTCTCCTTGGTCACCGCCGAATAAACGGTGCGGCGCTGCGCTGGCGTGAGTACGAGCTTTTGTTCGCTGCTGCCGGTAAAGGCGGGATCATCGGCCTGTGCATCAACACGTTGGAGGCTGACAGCGCAGACCACAGCCAACGTGCCGACCGCGAGAGGAACAGCTGTGCAAGACTTCATTGGCTTCATTGGCTCCTCTCTTCAATGGTCTGCGCGCGCGTCACCTCAGAGGCACCGAGCGCCTCATCACTTATTGCTATGCTTCGATCGCGTCAGCGCGGAATCGCTTGCACCGCGATACCAGTCGAAGGATCAATCACCAGGATGCGATCGGGCTGGTAAACGTAGCGATAGAACGGCATCGCCGTGCCGACCGTAACCGCCGGCGCCGGAATGACGGTCTCATTGACTACGGGTGCGACCACCGTTGGTGCTGGCGCCTGTACGACCGCGTCATAGATCGGCTGGTCATCATAAGGATCGGTCACGACCGGGGCCGGTGCTGGCCCGACGACATCGTAGAGCGGCGGTGCCGGGTTGACAGTTGCGACCGTCGGCGCGACCACTCTCCGCGCTGGCGGTACAACGCTGTAGCGCACGGTGGTTTGCCGCGTCACCTCTACGCGATGGCGGGCGATCGGGCGCTCAGTCCGAACCGTCGTGACGGTTCTCACCGTCTGAGTGGGCTGCGTCACTACGGTGCTCGGCGCAAGAACCACCGGCTGTTGCGCGATGATCGTGCCATCGGGTTCTTGCGTATACACAGTTTGCGCATGAGCGGTCGGCGCAGCCGAGGCGAGCGCCAGCGCTAGGACCATGCATGAGATATGGATTCGCATGACGTACTCCCAATATTCTCGCGCTCGGAACTCTCCGAGCATCGAGTCAAACGCGCCTTGGCGTCCTCCGTTCCTGTCTGTTTGAAAATGAGGCAGACGAGACGGTTCCCCCGCCCCGAAACCGACGCTGTTCGTGTATGATTCGGCACGGTGGGTGCCGCGTTTCGAAAAGAATCAGGCGCGGATAAAGGCTTGCGCGGACGCTACCTTTTCGCTGGCAGGGGCGCAGTGGCGATGTCGGAGCGGTAAGGTGGCGTAACCGTCTTACACCATCTCGGACACAAAGGCGGTCGGATTATTTGCCGTCGCCCAAGACAGCCTGGAAGATGTCTGCGCTGACGATCTCCTCCAGAAGCATTCCTGCAAGTTCGGCCGGAGATTTGTGCATATGAGCCGCTTTTCGCTCCAAAGCGGCATAATCTTCCGGACGCATGTAGATGACAAGTTTGTGCTCGCCAGGATGCTGAGGCCAGCTCGGCACCAAGCTGGGCCGCCCTCTCCGCGATAGCTGAATCTTAAGTTGGCAGCACTTCACGCGCACGCTCGCGGCCGTCGAACCGATCGCGGCGGCGATCTCCGATGCCGACTTTCCTTGACTAGCCCAGTCACGAATGGCTTTGATCACCACCGCTGTAAACACGCGTCGAGCCATTTCACCTTTCACTCCGCGGGAACAGCCACTGCTACTGAGCGTACGCTTTGCAATTTATTTCAAGTTTGACCAACGCTGTAATACTCGTTGACTTTAACGTTAAGCCGGCAGCAAGCCGTCAAATTAATGCGACGCACGCTCAAGGCACAGCTCGGTCCGCTTATGAACGGGCTCGTCAATTACGAGTATTGGCTGCCGGTCCCGACGATGATGTTTTCCGGCGTTGCAGAGCTGATGGCAAAATATCAGTCACTCGCTCAAAACGCGGGTGCCGATCCGCTGGGTTACTATGTCGCCCCGCAGGCTTACGCTCAGATGCAGATTGTCGAACAGGCGATAGCCGGCACCGGCTCGCTTGACGACGCGAGGCTCGCACACTTTACGCGCGATGCTTCGTTCAAGACCGTGGTAGGTGACGTCAAGTTCGGAAAGGGCGGCGGCTGGTACGAGGCCCGTGTCCTGCAGGTACAATATCAGAACATCAAGGGGGCCGATCTAGCAGAGTTCAAGGATGCGAGCACCCAAGCGGTCGTCTGGCCGTCGCGCCTTGCCTCCGGCGCGCTCATTTATCCCTACGCAGAGGCGAAACGGCACATCAAAACGTAAGGATCTGCTCAGATTGCAAGCTTAGCGCCGAGCGCGCTGCAGCAAACACAAGGGGTTGCCCTGCACCTGGACTGTTGGTTTCACTGAGGATCCGGTTCTTGTAGGTTGCTCGGACGGGTCGACCCGGCGAGTTGCCGAAGCCAGCGAGGAGACGATAATGGCATCCCGCGCGCCTGAACTGTCGACCGCGGCCCGCTCCGGGCTCGCGCAACCGGCCCCGGCATCCCACCCGATGGCGAACGAGCAGGTACCCGCTGCCTATCGCTTCAAGGTTGGCGGATTCGAATGCACAGTGGTTTCTGATGGCCCGCTCAAGCTCGGCACGTTCACTGCGGAGATGTTCAAGGGCATGAGCCAGGAGCGGATCGATGAAATCCTCGCTGCCAATTTCCTCGACAAGAACGATTTCACGGTTGACCAGAATGCGCTGGTCGTCAACACCGGCTCGAAGCTCGTCCTGATCGATACGGGCATGGGATTTCGCAAGATCTACGGCCCGCGTACCGGCCACTTGCTCGCCAATCTTCGGGGCGCCGGCATTGATCCCGCGTCGATCGACGTGGTGGCGTTGAGCCACG
>JBAUYV010000499.1:0-5423 GCA_049584975.1 Xanthobacteraceae bacterium
AGCCAGGGTTTCTTCGGAAAGTCCATGGGCGGCGGGTAACCTTTGTCCTCGCCGGTGCAGGTGTCGATCAGGATCGTGTGCTTGGGCGTGCGCACGATGAAGGTCTGATAGGGCATCACCATCTTGCCGGACGCCGGATCAAACACTTCCCGATCAAGCTCCGCGAGATGGCGCTTGCCGATTTCGGGATTATAGGCGGGAAATACTTCTTCCGGTTTCCGCCACGGCCCGTCCCGTTCGATGATGCTGGTGATGGTGACATCGCCGATGGTGAGTTTTTTCATGTTGCCTTATCCCGACCTCGCGCCGGTCAGGCGGCCACACCGCGCGCCTTCAGGCGCGCCTGCTTCTCCGGCGAAAGGATCTTGTCGAGCTTGAACAGCTTGCGCGCGGTCTCGCCCAAAATGTTCTTCTTCGCCTGCAGGCTGAGGAACGGCAGATCGTAGATCGTCGACGGCAGATCCATATCCCAATGCGGGTAGTCGGACGCATAGACGAGCTGCGTATCGGCGTTGATCATCTTGAACGTCTCTTCCAGCATGGTGCGATTGCCTATCATCTCCATGGGCTGCGAGGTGTAAAACATCTCGCGCATGTAATCGCTCGGCTTGCGCTTGAGCGACGGCGCTTCCGACGAGCGCATCATGAATTCGTTGTCGAGGCGCTGCATTAGGAACGGCACCCAGGCGAGCCCGCTCTCGATCCAGATCGACTTCAGCCCCGGGAAGCGCTCGGGAATGCCATTCACCACCCAGTTGGTCATGTGCACGATGTTGAACCAGGTGAAGCCGAGGGCGTGGCTGGCGATGAACTTATTTGTGATCGCCATGCTCTGGTCGCCCCAATTGGTCGCCGCGTGGAAGGCAAGGGGGAGGCCGCGCTCCTCGAGCGCCGCGTAGAGCTTCATGTAGACGTTGTTATAGAGCGGCTTGTAGCGGACCGTAGTGACCAGGAAGCCAACGACGCCTTGACGGCCGGAAAACTCTTCCACCATTTTCAGCGCCGCGACCGGATCGTTCATCGGCAGGTAGAGCATGGAAACGATGCGCGGCTCGTGCGCCAGGATGTGCTCGGTAAGCCAGCGGTTATAGGCGCGCGCGTACTGCACCTCGACCTCGACGATAGGGTTGAGGCCGAGTCCCAGCATCGGAGTGGGAAACAAACAGGCGACGTCGACGCCCATGGCGTCCATCCACTTGAGCGTCAGCGTGATGTCTTTGTGACGGCCGCCCGGCAGTGTCTCCTCGCTGTTACGGTATTCGTAGCGGGCGATGCGGCCGGCCATTTCCTGAAAGCCGCCGGTCGAGCGCAGCATCAGCGTCTGGCCCTTGGTGTACTTGAACTGGTCGCGCATCACCGGATCTTCGATATATTGAAGGATGTCCTTGAAAGATCCGGTCTCGTAATGATGCGAGTCGACGTCGATGATCATGAAGTCTTCGTAACGCCGATCCTCGGCCTGCTGTGCCGCATGGGCGAGGTGGTCCGTGGTGTCGAATTTTTGCTGGTTGGGATCGCGGACGATGGGTGTCATTACGTTCATGGCGGTTCCCTTCGGCTGGGCGGGAGTTTGGATTGGAGGGATTACGGCGCGTCGACGCGCTGATGCGGGGCGATGCAGTTGCCGGTCATGGCCTGCCACATCGACAGTTCGAAGACTTGCACATTGAGCGCGTGAAGAATGTCGGTCACGGCCACCATGGCGTCGGTGACGGTGAGCCCGCCGGCGTTGGGCGGCAGCGGCGTGCGCATATCGTTTTCCGCCTTTACGGCGTAGAGCCGGAGCGCGCCGGCGAGCAGTGTGCGCAGATCGGCGTCGGCAATCCGGTCGGGATCGGCCACGGCCGCGGCCAGCGCGGCGGAAGCCTGCGCCAGCGCCTCGGCCGGACGATCGAGCACCTCAGAAGACGACATAGATGCCTCCCTCGCGCTGCACCACCTCGTGGCGCTTGAGCTTCAGCTTCGGGTCCGGCGCGCATTCGCCGGTCTTGAGCTTGTATTCCCAGCCATGCCAGGGGCAGACGATGTGCGGTTCGTTCTCGTCGTAGGTCTGGCCCAGAAAGGTCTTGTCCGGACCGAACAGGTCGAGGACCTTGTTCCTGACGATGCCTTCGCAGGCCGGACCGCCCTGATGCAGACACTGATTGCGATAGGCGTAGTAGGCGCCGGCATAGCGATAGACCCCGACCTCGATCCGGTCCTGGCGGACAATGCGGACGTCGCCGTCTTTCATCTCAAGCTTGCTGCAGACAAAGACCTGCGCCATCCCTCGCTTACTCCCTATATACCGCTCACGGCTTGCGGCTACTCTAGCCCATGGGCCCCGGATTGCTAGGCTCGGGCTCCCCGAATTTGGGGGCCGGCCATGACCCGCCGTCATTGCCGGCGAAGCGGTCCAACCTTTCGAGAGCGCATCGGCAGCACATCGGCATTTCTGCGCGGCTTTGCTCCTCGCCAAGGTGCGTTCCAAGGCGGCGTCACAAGACGGCGTCCCGGTGCAGCCGTTGAATTATGTCTTCCGGCTGCACACATATTGCCATCAACTGGAGGGGGTTACCCATGGCCCGAGACGTGGCCCGCGATTGGATGTGGTCCGAGGCGTGCGAGATGCTCGCACGCGCCGAACGCATGCACCGCGAGTTGTTTCGGCCCGTGGGAACACAGGCGCGGCTGCCGGAATGGGAGCCGCCGGTCGACGTTCTGGAGACCGAACACGAGGTTTTGGTGCTGGTCGCGTTGCCCGGCGTCGATGCCGAAAGTGCGCAGGCGGTCATCGAGAGCGGCGATCTGGTCATTGCCGGAACGCGGGTTCTCCCCCCTGAACTGCGCACCGCAAACATTCACCGGCTCGAGCTTCCGCAAGGCCGATACTACCGGCGCCTGCGGCTGCCGGCCGGGCGCTACAGCGCGGTACGCCGTGCCGTCGCCAATGGGTGCCTGGTGATTAGTTTGTGGAAAGCGGGAAAGAATCGTGGCTGAAGCTGAAATTCAATTGAAAGAAGGATCCGGAGGCAGTCCGCTGCCGCCATTACCATCCGACGCGCTGATCATCGTGCCGGTGCGCGGCACCGTGCTGTTCCCCGGCATGGTGCTTCCGGTGACGCTTGGCCGCCAGAAGTCGGTCGCCGCCGCCCAGCAGGCGGTGCGCGATCAGCGGCAGGTCGGCATCCTCCTGCAGCGCGACCCGGAGGTCGCCGATCCGTCGGCGATCGACATGCATCGCATGGGCACGGTCGCCAACATCGTGCGCTACGTCACCGCACCGGACGGCGGGCACCACCTTGTCTGCCAGGGCGAGCAGCGCTTCCAGGTCACCGAGTTTCTGACCGGCTGGCCGTTCATGGTCGCGCGCGTGTTGCAAATCCCCGAGCCGGGCGTGCGCGGCACCGAGATCGAGGCGCGCTTCGTCAATCTGAAAGCGCAAGCGATCGAGGCGATCGAGCTGTTGCCGCAGGTGCCGCAGGACTTGCTCGGCGCCATCCAGTCGATCGACTCGCCGCCGGCCCTTGCCGATCTGGCGACCGCCTATATGGACATCAAGGCGGACGAGAAGCAGGAGATTCTCGAGACAGTCGACATCGCGGCGCGCATGGACAAGGTCTCGCGGCTGCTCTCGCACCGCATCGAGATTTTGCGGCTGTCGCAGGAGATCGGTAAGCAGACCAAGGCGGCGTTCGACGAGCGCCAGCGCGAAGCGTTGCTGCGCGAGCAGATGGCGGCGATTCAAAAGCAGCTCGGCGAGGGCGAGGAGGGCAAGGCCACCGAGATGGCCGATCTCGACAAGGCCATCACTGACGCCAAGATGCCCAAAGAGGTCGAGGATGCAGCGCGCAAGGAATTGCGCCGGCTGCAACGCATGCCCGAAGCGGCGGCCGAATACGGCATGGTGCGCGGCTATCTCGATTGGCTGATCGAACTGCCTTGGGCGCTGCCCGAGGAGAAGCCGATCGACATCAAGGAGGCGCGGCGCATCCTCGACGAGGACCACTACGACCTCGACAAGATCAAACGGCGGATCATCGAGTATCTCGCCGTGCGCAAGCTCGCGCCTCAAGGCAAGGCGCCGATCCTCTGCTTCGTCGGCCCGCCCGGCGTTGGCAAGACCTCGCTCGGCCAGTCGATCGCCCGCGCCATGGACAGAAAGTTCGTGCGCGTGAGCCTCGGCGGCGTGCACGACGAGGCGGAGATCCGTGGCCACCGGCGCACCTATATCGGCGCGCTGCCCGGCAACATCATCCAGGCCATCCGCAAGGCCGGCTCGCGCAATTGCGTCATGATGCTGGACGAGATCGACAAGCTCGGCGCCGGCATCCAGGGCGATCCGGGCGCGGCCTTGCTCGAAGTGCTGGACCCTGAGCAGAACAATACGTTCCGCGACAATTACCTCGCGGTGCCGTTCGACTTGAGCCGGGTGGTGTTCATCACCACCGCCAACATGCTCGACACCGTTCCGGGGCCGCTGCGCGACCGCATGGAGATCATCAGCCTTGCCGGCTACACGGCCGACGAGAAGCTGGAGATCGCCCACCGCTATCTGCTGAAGCGGCAGATCGAGGCGAACGGGTTGAAGGAAGGCCAGGTCGAGATCGACGATGCTGCGCTGCGCGAGATCGTCCAGAACTACACCCGTGAAGCGGGCGTGCGCAGTCTCGAACGGCTGATTGGCCAGGTGCTGCGCAACGCCGCGGTGCGCATTGCCGAAGGGCAGAGCGGGCCGATCCGCATCACGCGCGAAGATCTCGTGCCGATCCTCGGCGCGCCGAAGTTCGAAAGCGAAGCGGCGATGCGCACGAGCGTTCCGGGCGTGGCGACCGGGCTTGCCTGGACGCCGGTCGGCGGCGACATCCTGTTCATCGAGGCGACGCGGATTCCCGGTTCTGGCCGGCTGATCCTCACCGGCCAGCTCGGCGACGTGATGAAGGAAAGCGCGCAGGCGGCGCTGTCCATCGTGAAAAACCGCGCCGTCGCGCTCGGCATCGATCCCGCTCGCTTTGAGAAGAGCGACATCCACGTCCACGTGCCGGCCGGCGCCACGCCGAAGGACGGCCCGAGCGCGGGCGTCGCCATGTTCATGGCGCTGACCTCGCTGATGACCGAGCGGACCATCCGCAGCGATACCGCCATGACCGGCGAGATCAGCCTGCGCGGCCTGGTGCTGCCGGTCGGCGGCATCAAGGAGAAGGTGCTCGCCGCGTATGCCGCCGGCATCAAGCGCGTGATGCTGCCGGCGCGCAACCGTCGTGACTACGACGACATCCCGGAAGTCGCGCGCAAACAGATGGAATTCATCTGGCTCGATCGCGTAGAGGAAGCCGTCGCCGCGGCGCTCGAGCCGGCGAAGCCGACCGAGAAGACGCCGGCCTCCACGCCGCAACTCGCCGACGCGGAGGCGTAATGCGTCATTCCGGGGCGCGGCCAACGGC